>NZ_JAXUDP010000002.1:0-126615 GCF_034555055.1 Erwinia sp. HR93 | reverse complement strand
AACGTTTGACGCGATTCAGAGCGGCGCCCGTAAAGCCTGGAGCGCCCTGGGTGCGGGACGAAAAGCGCTGGCGTGGGTGGACGATAACATCGTCAGTCTCAAAAAACTGGCGGCAGTTATCGGCGGTATCTGGCTTGCGAACAAAGCGGCACGCATGGGTGCCGCCATTGTGCGCCCGACGTGGAGCGTCGCTACATCCCCGTATCGTGGCTACAAATGGCTACGTAACCGCCGTAATGGCGGCAGTGCTCCGGGCCTGCCGGGTGTGATTCCCAATCCTCAGTTAGTACAGCAGGTTTTTGTCACTAACTGGCCTGTTGGTGGTATGGGTGGCGGTGATGTTTACACAGGCGAAGGGAAACGTAAGCGCGGCCCGGGACGAAACAGACCCCGTCGCGTTCCGGTATCGCCGTCACTCCCTGCCGCTGTACCGAAGAAAGCGGGGATCTTTTCCCGGATGTTAAGTGGTGCGGGGAATGTGCTGTCCGGTGCGGGTAAGTCTGTGGGCGGTTGGCTCGGCTCTGCGGGTAAGTGGCTGGGCGGTACGGCTGTGGGCCGGATTGCATCAAAAGGTGGTAAGGCGCTGGGCTGGCTCGGCAAGGCGGGCGGCGGTCTGGCCCGCCGTCTGGGTGGCCCTGCGCTCAGTGCTGCAATGCTGGCCCCCACATTGCTCGATGAGAATACCAGTCTTCACGACAAAGGCGGTGCCGTGGGCAGTACAGCGGGCGCCTGGGTGGGCGGTGCTATCGGCTCTCTGGCCGGGCCGCTGGGAACGGTCGCCGGTGCCACGCTGGGCGGCGTCGTGGGTGACTATCTCGGTGGTTTTGTGGCTGACATGTACAGCAAATGGGACAGCAAAGACCAGACACCGCCACCACCACAGGAGCAGAAAGTCGAGGCAAATGCCCGGCTTCAGGTCGAGCTGGCTGATGGTCTGCGCCTGACCAGCACGACCGTTAACGAGTCAGGGATGGGGCTGAATGTCTACACCGGCTCCAATTTTATTCCGGGGTTTTAACGTATGTTTGAAAGTACAGTCGCCACGATTAACAGCGCCCGTGATTCCCTCGGTCTGCGGGGGGCTGTCACCGGCACCGGTAGCCTGCGCGGGGTGCCGTTCCTGGTGTACCGCGAGCAGAAGCAAAGCGGCGGGCGGCGCATCGTTAAACGAGAGTACCCGCTGCGCGATACCGGCGGCGCCAACGACCTGGGGCGCAAACTGCGTGAGCGGACGTTTACCGCCGTTGTACTCGGCAACAGCGCCAGCACGCAGCGCGACGCCCTGATTGATGCGCTGGAGGGCGCGGGCAGCGCCGAACTGGTGCACCCGGAATTTGGCACTCAGCAGGTGATGGTGGACTCGTTCGAATGCCGCAGCAGCGCCGACGAACTGAATATTTATGAGTTTACGATCACCGTATACCCTGCGGCGACAGACAACGCACCGCAGGCCACGCAGAACACGGCAAACGCCGTCGCCAACCAGAAAGATTCTCTGTTTGGTAGCCTGGGCGATACGCTGACCGGCGCCTGGCAAACCGTGCAGGAAGGTACAGCCGGTGCCACCGCCGTTTTGAACGCCATCACCGGCGTTTTTGATGATATTTATGATGCCGTGGAGAATATCGGCGTGCTCGATGACGTCAATCAGTTGCTGGGCGCCGTGGCGGCGGTAAAAGGCTCCGCCGAAGGGATGCTGAACGCCCCCGCGCTGCTGGCGGCAAACGTCCTCGGCGCGCTCGATGGTCTGTCCGGTATCTGCGACGCCTCAAATGCGTTCCGTGCCTACGAGCGCCTGGGCGTGCACCTCAACAAACGCCAGGCCTCTGTTGATGTCAGCCATATCCCTGACGCAGCCGTCAGCAATGTGGCCGTGTTGTTCCACGTTGCCAGTACCGGCGCGCTGGCCGGACAGGCGGCAGCGGCCTCTGGCGTGCTGACGCAGGCCATCGATGCCGACAGCGTGGACGTTACCCCTCATGCGCCGCAACTGACCGCTGACGCTACCACGGCCAGCTCGGTCGCCTCTGCTGCCAGTGTGTCAGACGTAATAATCCCAGCGACCAGCTCAACGGCGGTAACCTCAGAGAGTACCGGCAGCGTGATTGAAAGCGACTGGCCGCAGTTTGAAAGCCGGACTGATATTGAGCGGGTCGCCGTGGATATCGGTAACGCCCTCGATGCGGCGGCACTGACGGCGGCAGATTCCGGTTATGCGACAGACAGCGCTGCAATTACCCGCCTGCGCCTGCTGACGGTGCAGGATTTACGCCATCGCGGGCTACGCCTGTCAGGTGTGAGTTCTGTCCGGCTGGCCCGAACTGAACCCGCGCTGGTGACGCTGTACCGTCAGACCGGCAGCGCGCAGCAGTGGCAGCGGCTGGCGCGGCGTAACGGTGTGGATAATCCGCTGTTTGTGCCGGGTGGTGTGGATATCGAGGTGATTGATGAATGACGTTGCGTTGCGCGTGGACGGCAAAATTTTTACCGGGTGGACGTCGATTACGATCAACCGCTCGATTGAGTCCCTGAGCGGCTATTTCGACCTGGGCGTTAACGTTCAGGTCGAAACGGATTTGTCGTCACTGGCGCCGGGTAAGCCGTTCACGCTGACGATTGACGATCGCGTGGTTATTACAGGTTACACCGATGGCCGCCGTCGCCAGATGCAGGCAGACAGCATGAAAATCACCATCACCGGTCGCGATAAAACCGCTGACCTGGTGGACTGCGCTGCTGTCTACAAAGGCGGTCAGTGGAAGAACCGGACGTTGCAGCAGATAGCCAGCGACCTGACCGCGCCCTACGGCGTTGCTGTGCGCTGGGATCTGACGGACAGCGAATCTGCGGCCCCGTTTCCGTCATTCACCCTGGATTATTCAGAGACGGTTTACGAGGCGCTGGGGCGTGCTGCCCGTGCCCGTGGCGTACTGATGACAACCAATGCCGCAGGCGATCTGGTTTTCACCCATGCCGATGCGGCGTACAGCGATACCCTGGTGCTGGGCGAGAACCTGCTGGAGCTGGACTATAACGAGGATTTTCGTGACCGGTTCAGCGAGTACCGGGTGGTCGGTCACGGGCGTGCCAGTGGCAAAACCGGCGACACGCAGACAGCCGCCGCTATCGCCAGTCAGAAAGGTAGCACCACTGACCCGGAGGTTACCCGCTACCGCCCGACAATTATTCTGGCTGACAGCAAAACCACCGGGCAGACGGCCACCGCCCGCGCTGTTCGTGAGCAGCGTCGCCGCCTGGCAAAGTCGATTGAATTTGAGGCAAAGGTGGATGGCTGGCAGCGCCGGGACGACAGTATCTGGTTGCCTAATGTGCTGGTTGATATCGACGCATCAAAATTCGGCATCGCAACCGGCCCGCTGCTGGTCAGCAAGGCCGTGCTGTCACTCGACGATCGGGACGGTCTGACAACCACACTTACCCTCGGGCCGCGTGATGCGTACCTGGTGCCGGTTGAGCCGGACAGCAAAGGCCGTAAGAACAAAAAAGCGGAGTCCAGCGGCGGCGTTGATGCTCTGGTCGAAGAATATTACCGCAAACACCCGGAGAAACGCCCATGAATGATATGACTCTGAGTCGTATGCTGGCCCCGGTTATGCGCCGTGTACGCCTGATGCTGGGCCGCGCCGTGGTGAATATGGTCAATGATTCGCTGAAAGCGCAGAACGTGCAGGTGTCGATGCTCGATGACGAAACCCCGGACGATGTTGAGCGCCTCCAGAACTACGGGCTGATTAGCGTCCCGCTCGCCGGGGCTGAGGCGATTATTGGCTGTGTCGGGGCTGACCGCGACCATGCCGTCGCCCTGGTTGTTGAAGACCGCCGCTATCGCCCTGTGGGGCTGGAAGCAGGCGACACTGGTCTTTATCACTACGAAGGTCACAGGCTGCGCCTGACAAAGGACGGGCGGCTGATTATTACCTGTAAAACCGTCGAGGTGTACGCCGACGAGAGCGTGACGCTGGATACCCCGAAAACCGTCATTACCGGCGACGTGGAGATTCAGAAAGGACTGGCCGTCACGGGCCAGAGCCAGTTTAAGAGCAATATCACGGCGCCTGACGCGATTATTAACGGCAAATCGACCGACAAGCACACCCACAAGGGCGACAGCGGCGGCACAACGGGGCCGATGCAATGACGACAGATATTGCAATCGTCTGGGACAACGGGCTCGGGGATATCGTGCCGGATGGTATTGATATGCTCACCGACAACACGCTGACGACGGCGGTAATTATTTCGCTGTTTACTGACCGCAGGGCGCAGGATTCAGACGAGCTGCCCGGTACAGACGGCGACCGTCGCGGGTGGTGGGGTGACAGCTATCGCGACAGGCCAATCGGGTCACGGTTGTGGTTGCTCTCGCGTGAGAAGACGCTCCAGTCCGTTCTGGGCAGAGCGGCGGCGTACGCACTGGAGGCGTTGCAGTGGCTGAAAAGTGCCGGGCGTGTGACAAAAATCGCGGTATACGCGAGCCGTGTCCGACAGAACGGACAGGAAATATTGCTGCTGGAAGTAGAGTTAACGCTCCCTGATGGGGCCATCCATCCGTTTACGTTTAAAGCAACTTTTAGCGGGGTTTAAATGCCGTATAAAGCGCCGGGCCTCACTGACATGATTGCCCGCACCGAACAGAACATTCAGCAGCGCCTGCCGGGCACCTGGCCGCAGGCCAATGAAACGACCCTCGGGGCGCTGGCCTATGCTAACGCCGGGCTGGCGGCGGGCGTTCATGAGCATGTTGCATGGGTCAGCCGCCAGATTATCGCCAGTGATGCCGACGAGGCCGAACTGCTGAAACACTGCCAGCACTGGGGTGTGCGCCGTAAGCAGGCGACCGCGGCCAGTGGCACGGTCACAATGACAGTGACGGATGCCGTCACCATCCCCGCTAATACGCGCTGGCAGCGCGCTGACGGCGAGTTGTATATCAACACCGAAGCAGCAAGCGCAGGTGCTGCCGGAACGTTGGATGTCGTTCTCACGGCGATTAATGCCGGTGCCGGTGGCAACCTTGCTGCTGGCACGGCGCTGACACTGGTCACACCGCTGGAATACGTTATCGCGCAGGGTATCACCACTGCGGGGATCGTCGGTGGTGCGGATATTGAAAGCGTTGGCGAGCTGCTGGCCCGGCTGGAATTTCGTGTCCAGTATCCGCCGTTCGGTGGCAACAAATACGATTATGTGCGCTGGGCGCGCGAATGCACCGGCGTGACCCGCGCCTGGTGCCTGCCAACCTGGAAAGGCGGCGGCACGGTGGGCGTGACGTTCGTTATGGATAATAACGACAACATATTTCCCGAGGCGGCGGATATTACCCGCGTTGCGGAATATATCTATTCACACAAAGACCCGGTAACAGGGTTAATTGTCGGTGCGCCGGACGGTATTATTATTACGGTATTTGCAGCCACGCCTAAACCGGTGGATATGGAAATATTAATTTCGCCGAATACCGAAGCCATGCAAAGCGCCGTAAAAAGCGCGTTGGTATCGCTGTTTTATAATGAATCGGAGCCGGGCGGCTCTCTCGCACAGTCTCATATTATTCGGGCTATCGCTAAAGTTTCGGGCCTGACCGACTTTAAGCTGCGCGCACCCGCTGATGATGTGCTGTATTCCGAAGCAACCGAACTGCTGACCGTGGGTGATATCACATGGCTGTAGATAACGATATGCAGATTGATGAACGCGATCAGGCTGAATACCTGACGCCGTATCAGACTGCGTTTCTGCAACTGCTGCCGGTGGGTCGGGCATGGAATAAGGCGCCATCCGGCAGGCTGGCCGCGCTGGCCGGAGCGCTGTCTGACTCGCTGAAAACCGCCGATAGTGTGGCTACCCGGATGCTGGATGAACGGTTTCCGATAACGTCAACGCTGCTGCTTGCGGACTGGGAGCGGTTTCTGGGGCTACCAGATTGCACAAGCGAAACCGGCACGATAAACACCCGCCAGCTTGCGGCAGATAACAAGTTGAAAATGGTGGGTAGCCTGTGCCGACCGTTCTATGAGGAACTGGCAGCGCAGTATGGTTATGACGTTGAATTAACGGATTCTGACGAGGGGCAATATACCACCAACGTCAATATTAAAAACGGCGTCAGCTACCGCAATGCTACCGTGCTGGATAACTGTTTAACGCCGCTGCGGGTTTATGACTCCGGCGCGCTGGAATGTCTGCTGGAAAAATATAAACCGGCTCACCAGATTTTTAAGTTTATTTATCCCGACGAGGAATAATTATGTTTCACCTGGACAATAACAGCGGCGTTTCGTCAATGCCTGCGGTCGGCGCCATGCAGGATAACACCACTCGCTGGTTTACTGAGGGGGCTGGAAATCAGTCTCCGAGCTGGCCGGGGCAGGACTGGTTTAATATCGTTCAGTCAGAACTACTAAACGTTCTGACTGAAGGTGGTATCTCGCCAGCCAAAACACAGCTAAATCAACTGGCAGTAGCGATTAAGGCTATCGTTAACAAGAATGCGCTGATGCGCGATAATCTGCTGAGTGAGATTAAAGATAAAGGTGCGTCGGCGCAGAAAATCGCGCTGGATAATCTGAATGGTGTTCCGAAAACCACGACTGTTAATGGTCATTCCCTGACAGGTAATGTTAATGTTACGTCGCAGGATATTTTTAATCTTCAGGCAGTGTTAATTCCTGCCAGCGCCGATTTAAACAGTTATACAATACCAGGTATTTATTACCAGCCCGCCAACGCCAGTGCTGCGAGTGGCAAGAATTACCCTTCAGTAAGTGCAGGCTCTCTTTTAGTGTTAAAGGATGCCTCTGTAACACAGATTTATACTGAATACAGTAGCTCCAATAACAATAGTCCACGCCAATATCGCAGGGGAAACTATGGCGGAAACTGGACAGCATGGTCGCGTGTCTATGATGAGCGCAATAAGCCGACACCTGCCGAACTTGGCGTATTGCCAACTGCTGGCGGAACAATGTCTGGGCAGCTAAATGTAGCAACTGTGGGGCAGGGCTCCTGGACCAGTCAGTACAATTCCGGCGCACCGGTAATGCAAACATACGCGTTCCAGGAAACGTCCAGTCATTATTTTCCTGCCGTTAAACAGAAAATAATGATAAGCAGCGGCCCCAAACCATATTCATATGCTGTATCAACCGGAGTTACGACATCCACCACAGAGCAAATATCATGGAATGTGCAGATTCTTGGGTCTGGTGGTCAGAGTTATATCATGTCATTCAGAGCCGAGAACGGCGGTCGACTGACGGTGCCGGAGCAAGTGATACCCGGAAACTACGGGAATTTCGATAGCCGCTATCAGGCAAAAGGGAGCTATGGCAAACCTAATAGTGCCTCAAAATCTACTAACGGATGGTGGAAATGTGGTGATACCGGAATTATCAAACAATGGGGAATAGTTAGTGTGGGTGATAACAGTGTTGTTACTGCAAACTTCCCTATTCCATTTCCGAATGGGTGCAAATCGCTCGTAGTGTCAGCACGCTCTCAGGCAGCGAATTCGGCGAATGATGTTTTATCAGCATACGGGATAGCTATCAGTAATTCTCAGATGAGGGTGGCGCTATGTGCCGACTGGGATAATCATGGGGCATCAGGTGCGTATTTTGAGGCTATAGGGTATTAAATATGAAGATGGAAAAGTATTACTACAGCGCATCAAAAAATCTGCTATTTCCTGAGTCGCTAATCAGTGATTACAAAGACGCAGGGATATGGCCGAATGACGCCATGCCTGTTAGTTATGAAATCTACCAGGAATTTTGCGCCAATCCGGCTCCGGCAGGGAAAATCATGGTAACGGGTTATGATGGGTTACCGGCGTGGGGTGACCAGCCAGCGCCTACTCATGATGAGCTAATTGCCGCTGCCGAGGCGAAAAAGTCATCGCTGCTGGCTGTTGCAGCAACAAAAATTGCACCTTTACAGGACGCGGTTGATCTCGGCATTGCCACCGATGAAGAAACTGCGTTGCTGGCAGCATGGAAAAAATACCGGGTATTGCTGAACCGCGTAGATACAAGCGCTGCTCCCGATATAGAATGGCCCGAAGCGCCCGAATGAAGCAATTGCGCCGATCAATATCTCGTTAATCGATCGGTGATATCGATCAATTATGGTATAGTAAACCCCACCAACTAACAGGCGTAAATAAAATGCCCCCCATTAAGTCATAACGGGGGGCAAAAATGCAAGAAATCCGCTGTAAGAACTGCAATAAACTACTGTTCAAAGGTGTTTTTAATCGCGTTGAAGTCAAATGCCCGCGCTGTAAACGCCTCGTATCAATCTCGAATGCCGCAGAGCATCCCACGGAGCTAAATAGTGGGAAAAGAGAACAAATCACGCGTACTAACGAAGCCTGAGCCGGTCATTTATGACGGTCAGGTTGTTGGCTACGGCTCGCACGAGTTAAGGGTCGAAACCATCCCCTGCTGGCTGGCAAGAGCTATTGTTGTTGCAAAACATTATTCCGGTCGTTTCGTTAATAATTCATACCTGCATCTGGGGGTGTTCTCTGGTCGCGATCTTGTTGGTGTGTTGCAATTCGGCTATGCAATGAACCCAAACAGCGGGCGTCGGGTAGTGCTGGGAACGGGTAACAGGGAATATATGGAGCTCAATCGGATGTGGCTGCATGACTGTATGCCTCGTAACTCAGAATCACGCGCAATCAGCTATTCGCTAAAGGCAATAAAGCAGCTCCATCCATCTGTCCAGTGGGTGCAATCTTTCGCGGATGAGCGCTGCGGACGTGCCGGTGTGGTCTACCAGGCGTCTAACTTTGAATTCATAGGAAGTCACTATACGAAGTTTTATGAACTGGACGGCGAGTGGTATCACGAGATAGCAATGAATGCTGTGAATCGTTCTGGTGAGCGAGGACGGCATCTGAGGGCTAACCGAGAGCGTGCAACAGTGCACAAATTTAAGCAGTTTAGATACGTCCGATTCATCAACAAGCGGGCAAGAAAGAGACTAAACACGAAGCTGTTTCATGTTCAGCCATATCCGAAACCCGAACCGGCGACGGTGGCGTAGTTCAGTTAAAATGCGACAATTCAGGTTGTCGCATCTTTTTTGAATCGCGTTCGCGCTTTTTGTGAACCGCTACACCGGCTGAAGTAAGTGGTGCTCATAAAACGCACCGTAGAGAATTGGCGCTTCGCTAAATTAGAAAACGCAATCAAGGCAAAGCGGCCTGCCGTTTTGTTATCAACACGAAATCAGGCGCAATAGTTAAGAAAACAGGCGGGGCGAGCGCGCAGGCTCGCCCCATATCATCGGAATCAGGCGCCCAGCCAGGCGCGAACGCGCGCCAGCATGCCAGCGGCATCTAAGCCACAGGCTTCTCGCGCCTCTTCCTGGGTGCCCTGCGGAATAAAATAGTCAGGCAGCCCAATATTAAGTACCGGTACCGGTTTACGATGCGCCATCAGAACTTCATTCACGCCGCTGCCCGCACCGCCCATCATGGCATTTTCTTCCACGGTGATTAGCGCTTCGTGGCGCTGCGCCATATCCAGAATCAGCGCTTCATCCAACGGTTTTACAAAGCGCATATCAACCAGCGTGGCGTTCAGATTTTCAGCGACCTGCTCCGCTTCTGCCAGCAACGTGCCGAAGTTAAGCAGCGCCAGTTTTTCGCCTTCGCGGAGGATAACGCCTTTACCGATAGGCAGCTTTTCCAGCGGCGTTTGGGCTACACCGCGGACGCTGCCTCGCGGATAGCGCACCGCGCTGGGGCCGCTTTCGTGGTGATAACCGGTCCATAGCATATGACGGCATTCGTTTTCATCGCTCGGCGTCATAATCACGATATTTGGAATACAGCGCAGGAAGCTAAGATCGAAGGCACCCTGGTGCGTTTGACCATCGGCGCCGACGATTCCGGCTCTGTCGATGGCGAACAGTACCGGCAGCGACTGGATAGCGACATCGTGAATGAATTGATCGTAGCCGCGCTGTAAGAACGTTGAGTAGATAGCGACCACAGGCTTATAGCCGCCAATGGCCAGCCCGGCGGCAAATGTGATCGCATGCTGTTCTGCGATGGCAACGTCAAAATAGCGGTCCGGAAATTGGCGTGAAAACTCAACCATCCCGGAACCTTCACGCATCGCCGGGGTAATAGCCATCAGGCGTGGGTCCTGAGCCGCGACTTCACACAGCCAGTCACCAAAAATTTTTGAGTAACCCGGCAACCCGCCGCTGATTTTCGGCAATCGCCCTTCGCTGGGGTCGAATTTAGGCACCGCGTGCCAGGCGATAGGATCTTTTTCCGCCGGCTCGTAACCGCGCCCTTTTTTCGTCATCACGTGTAGGAATTGTGGGCCTTTCAGGTCGCGCATATTTTTAAGGGTCGTGACCAGCCCCAGAACATCGTGTCCGTCAACGGGGCCGATGTAATTAAAGCCCAGTTCTTCAAACAGAGTGCCGGGAACCACCATGCCTTTAATGTGCTCTTCTGTACGTTTAAGCAGCTCTTTGATGGGGGGCACGCCGGAGAAGACTTTTTTCCCGCCTTCCCGCAGGGTGGAATAAAACTTGCCGGAAAGGATTTGCGCGAGGTGGTTATTTAGTGCGCCAACGTTTTCCGAAATAGACATTTCGTTATCGTTAAGGACAACGAGCATGTTAGGGCGAATATCGCCAGCGTGGTTCATGGCTTCAAAGGCCATGCCGGCGGTGATCGCGCCATCGCCGATAACGCAAACCGTGCGCCTATCTTTACCTTCTTTTTCCGCCGCTACGGCGATACCAATACCTGCGCTGATTGAGGTTGACGAGTGCCCGACGCTAAGGACGTCATATTCGCTTTCGTCGCGCCACGGAAAGGGGTGCAGCCCGTCTTTTTGGCGGATGGTGCCAATGCGGTCGCGGCGTCCGGTCAGAATTTTATGCGGGTAAGCCTGATGTCCGACGTCCCAGATAAGTTTGTCGAACGGCGTATTGTAGATATAGTGCAGCGCAACGGTCAGTTCTATCGCGCCAAGCCCTGAAGCGAAATGCCCGCTGGAACGGCTAACGCTATCCAGAAGATAGCGGCGCAGTTCATCACACAGCTTTGGCAGACTTTCTTTTGGCAGCAGGCGTAGTTCCTGGGTAGTGTCTACCAGCGCCAGTGTCGGATATTTGGCTGTATCAAAACTCATCGGAGACTCATCGTGGTGTAATTTATTTATCACGCTGTATAACGTAGCGTGCCAGCGCTGCAAGCGTTGAAGTATCGAGCGATGCGGATGTTAACTCATCAAGCGCGTCCAGCGCGGCATCGCATAACTCCAGAGCCTTCTGACGCGCCGGCTCCAGTCCCAGTAGCGCAGGGTAGGTACTCTTCCCCAGTTCTAAATCACGCCCCTGACTTTTGCCGATCGTGGCGGTGTCGCCGACGACATCCAAAATATCGTCCTGGACCTGAAACGCAAGGCCGATATGGCTGGCGAACTTGTCCAGCGGTGCCAGCGCGTTGCGACCTTCTTCGCCCGCGCAGAGTGCGCCAAGCCGAACCGCCGCACGAATTAACGCGCCTGTTTTATGCGCGTGAATTTGTTCCAGCGTCGGTAAATCGACGCGATGCCCCTCCGCCGCCAAATCCATAGCCTGGCCGCCGCACATACCGGCAACGCCGCTGGCCCGGGCCAGTTCAGTAATTAAGGCTACTCGCTGCGCGGCGTCCACATTAGGCATTGGCGCATCACTCAGTATAGAAAACGCCAGCGTTTGCAAAGCATCGCCGGCAAGTATAGCGCTAGCTTCGCCGAATTTAATGTGGCAGGTCGGTTGCCCGCGACGCAGGGCGTCATTATCCATGGCAGGGAGATCGTCATGGATTAACGAATAGGCGTGGATACATTCAATTGCCGCCGCGGGCGCATCGAGCGCCTGGGATGAAACGCCAAACATTTCACCGGTTGCATAAACCAAAAACGGGCGCAGTCGCTTACCCCCTAATAATGCGCCGTGACGCATGGCATCGACGAGGGGAGTGTTCTGAAAAGGCAGCGTTGACAGGAACGCTGACAGCGCGCGATCTACTCTGTCGGCGTGCGCCTGCATATTGGCAAGCAGCGTCATTGCTGCGCATCCGGAGTAAAAGGCGTTAATGGCGCCTCTTCGCTATCGTTCAATAAGATTTGTACCCGCTGTTCGGCTTGCTGCAGCCGCGTTTGCCCCTGACGTGCGAGCTGGACGCCGCGTTCAAACTCATTCAGCGCTTCTTCAAGAGGCAGGTCGCCGTTTTCCAGGCGGGAGACAATCTGTTCCAGCTCGGTCAGTGCGCTTTCAAAACTGACCTGGCTTTCATTCTTCTTTGGCATAGTGCTTATCTGGCCTTGTTCAGTGATTCTGGCGAGTCCGTCATGGTAACGGAGACAAAAGGATAATCAAATATGTCTGTTAAGCATTAGGACTCTCTGATTTGGGCGCTTTACTACCGGAAAGCGCTTTTGGGGAACGCTGATTCATGAGTCTTATCGTTAATGCCCCCTGATTTGTAAGAGAAAAGGCGCATTGACACAGTGGCCGTCGGGGTTGAGTGAGTTATGTGAGCAGTCTCACATTGATAGTGGTATACTTCCGCGCCTGGATGCAGGCGCCTGCGGCGACCTGCGATATACCTTTTTTCAGCCAGCGCTCCGCGCAGTCATGGCTGCCCAACGAATCTTAGTCGCCATGAAGTTTATCATTAAATTGTTCCCGGAAATCACCATTAAAAGTCAATCGGTGCGTCTGCGCTTTATCAAAATATTGACCGGGAATATCCGCAACGTACTGAAACATTACGATGAGAATTTGGCGGTGATCCGCCATTGGGATCATATCGTGGTCCGTGCCAAAGATGAAAGCCAGCGTCTGGCTATCCGCGATGCGCTGACTCGCATACCCGGTATTCACCATATACTTGAGGTTGAGGAAGTTCCGTTTACCTCAATGCACGATATTTTTGAACGCACGCTGGAAGCGTGGCAGTCGGCGCTGGCAGGCAAGACGTTCTGTGTGCGCGTTAAGCGCCGCGGCAAGCATGAGTTTAGTTCAATTGAGGTAGAGCGCTATGTGGGCGGCGGTCTGAATCAACATATCGAATCCGCTCGCGTGAAGTTGACCCATCCCGATATCACCGTCAATCTGGAAATTGAAGATGACCGTTTGTTGCTGGTCAAAGGCCGCTATGAAGGTATCGGCGGCTTCCCGATTGGTACTCAGGAAGATGTGCTGTCATTGATTTCCGGCGGGTTCGACTCTGGGGTTTCCAGTTATATGCTGATGCGCCGCGGGTGCCGCGTCCATTATTGCTTCTTTAATCTTGGCGGTGCTGCCCATGAAATTGGGGTACGCCAGGTTGCGCACTATCTATGGAACCGTTTCAGCAGTTCGCACCGGGTACGTTTTGTCGCCATTAATTTCGAACCGGTGGTCGGGGAGATTCTGGAAAAGGTAGACGACGGACAGATGGGCGTGGTGCTTAAGCGCATGATGGTACGCGCGGCTTCGAAAGTGGCAGAACGCTATGGCGTTCAGGCGCTGGTGACCGGTGAAGCCCTGGGCCAGGTTTCCAGCCAGACGCTGACCAATCTGCGACTAATCGATAATGTGTCCGACACATTGATTTTGCGCCCGCTGATTTCCCACGACAAAGAGCACATTATTAATCTGGCGCGTGAAATCGGCACCGAGGATTTCGCCCGGACGATGCCGGAATATTGTGGGGTGATTTCTAAAAGCCCGACGGTGAAAGCGGTGAAAGCGCGGATTGAGGCGGAGGAAGCGAAATTCGACTTCGCGATTCTCGATAAGGTTGTGGAAGACGCCAGTAATGTCGATATTCGTGAAATCGCCCATCAGGCCGAGGAAGAGGTGGTAGAGGTTGAAACGGTGAGCGATTTTGGCCCTTATGATGTGATTTTGGATATTCGCTCAGTAGATGAACAGGACGCTAAACCGCTACAGGTTAAAGGCATCGATGTTGTGCCGCTGCCTTTCTATAAGTTAAGCACGCAGTTTGGCTCTCTCGATCGGAATAAAACCTGGCTACTGTGGTGCGAGCGCGGTGTGATGAGCCGCCTGCAGGCGCTTTATTTGCGCGAGCAGGGGTTTAGTAACGTCAAAGTTTACCGCCCTTGATAATCACGGCTGTCTCCCTGCCCGCTTGTGCGGGGAGACGGCGATAATCCCGCCCGCAAACTTTTAACCGCTTCTAATCAGTTTCAACCCCAGCCCTGACGCCAAAATAGCTCGCACTAGACAAGGTCCTTGTATTGATAAATACCTGCGGGTAATACCAGTTGGGATGCGACATCGGCAGCGCATGCCTTACCAGCAAGAAGGTCAATCAATTTAAGCGCAAAGTCCATGGTGGTGCCCGGCCCCTGGCTGGTCAATAGATTAACGCGAGGATCCCAGACTACGCGCTTATCCTGCCACTGGGATATTGGGATCTCCGCTTTTAGCGCCGGGAAACCGGTCATATTGCCAATGGGGAAAAGCGTATGCGGAACCAGCACTTTCGCCGGGGCGGCGCAGATAGCCGCGACAATACGCCCGGATAAATGAAATTGGCGCACGGTTTCAATCAGTAGCGGGCTATCGTGGAAGCTCTGGGCGCCAGCCATTCCGCCAGGAAGGACAATTGCGTCAAAATCGCCGTCTGCCACCGCAACCAGCGGCGCATCGGCCTGAATTTTTGCACCGCGGGAGCAGATAAGCGTGAGTTCGCCGCCGCTGGCGACGCTTGCAGTGGTGACTTTGATTCCGGCGCGGACCAAAAGGTCGAGGGTGGCGATCGCCTCTATTTCTTCAGTGCCATGGGCGAGGCATATCAGGACCGATGCGCTCATAATGATTCTCCATTTGCTTTACTGCATCGTAAAGTCGTCTGTTTTCAGGGACATCTACGCCGTGCGCGCAGGCGCGCTGTAGTAAATAACCGGTGATATAATCAATTTCTGTGTGCCGCCGCAGGCGGATATCTTGCAGCATTGAGGAGACATGCTCTGGGGTATTATCGATGACCTGCCAGATATAAGTGAGCAGACTTTCCGGCGTTGTATGATATCCCTCCCGCAGCATAACTATTGCAACTTCCTGCGTAATTTTATTAACCTTTTCAATATGATTATGCAGACTTCCGTTTGGGCAATCATACACGACGGTTAAGGGATTGATGACGCAGTTAACCGCAAGCTTAAGCCAGGCCGCCGCGTGAATATCATTATGCCAGGCGACATCAGGCAGCGCGCGATGCAGCGTATCGGCTAGTTGGCTAAATCCGCGACCTGCTTCATTGCATGGCCCCAGATGCGTCACGCCGCGCGCGATATGGATGAGTTCGTCTCCGTTCCGGCGCGCAGCCTGCGTGGTGACGCCGTACAATAGAGGGTGGGGCAAAGCGGTCAGTTCTTGTAGGGTGCCCATACCATTATGCAGAAGGAGTATCGGCGCGCTTTCTGGCAATATATACGTGAGGGCGCGCAGGGCACCGGAGACTTGCCAGGCTTTTAGTGTTACTAATAAGAGGTCGCTTTGAGCGAGGAAATCAGGATCGTTTGCTGTCAGTGTGATATGGCTGCGGCGGCCATCAATGCCGGTGATTTTGGCGTCGCAGTGTGTCTGCGGTACTCGCAGCCAGCCTTGTAATGCATGTCCTTGATTTTTTAGCGCAGTCAACCATAGTTGCCCGAGTGCGCCACATCCCAGCACGGTGATATTCATCTCGCTTCCCCCTTCAATAACAGCGCCAGGTTTCCATGATGAGCGTGGGTTCCTGGCGATTGTGTTATCTGACTGGTTGTTTTGTGCTGCCCAACGGTTATTATGCATCGCAACAGAAAAGAGAGGGAAAATAATTTATGCCATCCTTTGATATCGTTTCTGAGGTAGAAACTCAGGAAGTACGTAATGCTGTTGAAAACGCATCGCGCGAGCTGGAAACCCGTTTTGATTTTCGCAACGTAACGGCCAGTTTTGAGTTTAATGAAAAAAATGCGTCGATAAAGGTACTCAGCGAGTCAGAATTTCAGGTGAATCAATTGCTTGATATCCTGCGTGCTAAGCTGCTGAAGCGCGGCATTGAAGGCAGTTCAATTGAAGTGCCTGAGGATTTTGTGCATAGCGGGAAAACCTGGAGCGTGGATGCCTCGCTGAAACAAGGCATTGATGCGGCGATGGCGAAGAAAATCGTGAAGCTGATTAAAGACAGCAAGCTTAAAGTCCAGGCGCAAATTCAGGGTGAGCAAATTCGCGTGACCGGTAAGTCCCGCGATGATTTGCAACAGGCAATGGCGCTGGTGCGCGGCGGGAACCTGGGGCAGCCTTTTCAGTTCAACAATTTCCGCGACTGAGTATGGCCCGCCTTTTTTAGGTGAATGAGACGATAGCGGCATGCGAACAGCGTGCCGTTTTTTTATGCTTATTAGCGATGTTGCGCCCGGGGCGGTATCGGAGTGATCCGGGCGGCCAGGCTATTTGTCGGCAGCGGCCGTAAGTCTGGCCCTGGCCCGGTCCAGGTGAGTAAGGGCGCTTTTATAATATTCGTGCGACGCACGCCCGCTGCTCCGGATTATGCTTCAGCTACGGCGTCTTTAAGATACTGCTCGACCTCAAATCGGTTCGTGAGTTTGCTGTCAATTTTGATATACGCGCTGCGCTCTTCGGGCACCAGTATCGCATCGGTTATCCCGGGAGCGGCCAGCAGGCGCTGGCGTATCGCATCCACTGAGCGATAACCCGCAGGCAATTCAACGCGCAGGCTGCTTACATAAGGCGGTTCTTTTAGCGTAAAGCTTACTGTGAGCCAAATAACCGAGAGCAAAGCGCCGAACAGAAATACCGTTTGCGCGTCAAACTGCCCGGCAAGCCAGCCGCCCGCCGAGCCGCCAATAGCGACGCCGAGAAACTGGCTGGTGGAGTAAACGCCCATTGCGGTGCCTTTATAGCCGGCCGGCGCTTCTTTGCTGATAAGCGATGGAAGCAGTGCCTCCATCAGATTGAAAGCGAAAAAGAAAATCTGTACGCCTGCGGCCAGGGTCCAGAAACTGCTGCCGGCGCCCCAAAGAATGATCTCCGCCAACAGCAGTAATGCGACGCAGCTAATAAACACGCGCCGCATTTTTCGCTTCACTTCCGCATAAATAATGAAAGGGACTACCAGGATAAACGCCAGCACCATAGTGCAGAGGTAAACTTTCCAGTGCTGTGAGGCAGGCAGCCCAGCCAGCTCCATTTCACCCGGCAGAGCCACAAAAGTCGACATCAGCATAATATGCAAACACATAATGCCGACGTTTAATTTGAGAAGCTGAGGATTAGCGAGCACGTTGCTAAAGCAGCCCTTCACCATTCCTGACTCTCGGTTTAGGACGTGTTCGCGGCTATCCGGTACCAGCATTAGCGTGATGACGATACCCAGCGCGGCCAGCAGCGCTATCATCCAAAACAGACCGTTTAGCCCGATAGCGTGGGTGATAAGCGGGCCGGCCACCATGGCAATGGCGAAAGTCACGCCAAAGCTAACGCCAATAAATGCCATTGCCTTGGTGCGATTTTGCTCCCGAGTGAGATCGGAAAGCAGGGCCATTACTGCAGCCGCGATAGCGCCGGAACCCTGCAGCGCGCGCCCGAGGATAACGCCCCAGATTGAATGCGTCAGCGCGGCAATAACGCTGCCTAACACAAACACCAGCAGGCCGCCGACGATCAGCGGTTTGCGGCCAATTCGGTCGGAAAGCAGGCCAAAAGGAATTTGGAAGATAGCCTGCGCCAGGCCATAAATACCGATAGCCAGCCCGATAAGCGCTTCGCTCGCGCCCTGTAGCGCCATGCCCCAAGTGGTGAGCACCGGCAATACCATAAACATGCCAAGCATTCGTAGTGAAAAAACGGCGCCAAGTCCCCATGTGGCGCGCCGCTCTACGGGCGTCATTTTATAGTCGTTCATGATTGTCCCGGATAATAAGTTGGATAGGGCGTCATTGTCGTCAACGTAGACTATCTTCGCTAAAAGGCAGCGCGCGGCCCGGATTAGGGCTATCAGTCGCTTTATTTTGTGCGATAAATGCCGCTGCGGTCATAGTGTAATGCGCTAAGTCGTGCGAATAAACGCTCGCTGTTTTAGCAAATATTACAAAGGGTACCCATTGAGTTGCGCCGCTGGGTCGGGCGGTTAAAGCCATATTTGTTATCGGGCAGGTTTTATTGCCCGACTTATTTTCGCGATGACCTTATCTTCCCTCCCATGGCCGCTATCAGAACACATTGGATCCTCTGGGCACCGGTGTTTACCGTTAGGGGATGCGTTTTTGCGAGGCAAAATAAAGCGGGAAAATCAGTCATCCGATTTTCCCGCTTGCCTTACTGCCCATACGTAATCCGGGCAGCCATTAAAACCGGGTACTACCACACATAGGTGAGCAGGCTGTGAGAATCCGGCACCATAAAATCGACGGACATCATAATGCTTAGAGATGTAATGGCGATAATCGAAAACACAAACAGCTTGCGCGCCCATCGTTTATCATCCGCCACTTTATATCCACGCAGCGCCATACCCAGCCACCACACGCTGACCGCGGCGGCAACAACCAGATATTTATATCCGGCGTAACCCCCAAGCGATAGCATGAGCGTCGCTATGGCAAACGCGACGATATAGAGCGTGATATGGTTTTTGGCCACCGAGATGCCTTTCACCACCGGTAATACCGGAATATTTGCGACCTGATAATCTTTAAAGCGGAAAATAGCGATCGCATAGGAGTGCGGCATCTGCCACAGGCTAAAAATCGCCAGCAAAATCAACGCACCGGCGTCGAATTCATTGGTGACCGCACAGTAACCGATTACCGGCGGCGCGGCGCCGGAAAGGCTGCCGATGAGCGTGCCGTAGACCGATTTACGCTTCATATAGAGACTGTAAACGCCCACGTACACCACAAACCCCATCACCGACAGCCACATCGCGAGCGGATTGGCGCCGAACCACAGCAGCATAAAGCCAGCGATACCCAGCACAGTGGCGTATACCAGCGATATTTTCGGTGAGATCAGGCCTTTCACCAGCACCCGATTTTTCGTCCTTTCCATTTTACGATCGATATCGCGGTCAATCAGGTTGTTATAGACACAGCCCGATGCCACGACCAGCGATACGCCAATCAAGGTATAAAGGAACAGGAGATAATCAATACTGCCTTTTGAGGCCAGTAAAAATCCTCCAATGACAGAAATTAAATTCCCGAAAATAATTCCTGGTTTTGTCACTTGCAGGTATTGCTTAATCATCATCGCCGCTCTTAGTCAAGCATCATGTTGTGGTTAAGGTTCCACATAATCCAGATCGAGCCTACCACCAAAATGGCGATAATCAGCACGGTGAAGATAAAGGCTACCATGTTCCAGCCTCCTTCAGAGGAGGTGTTCATATGCAGGAAAAATGACAGGTGAACCAATATCTGTATCACCGCGGTGACCAGCACGACGCCGAGCAGCATCGCGTGCGATGCGCTGCCGTTCATGACCATCCAGAATGGGATGAGCGTCAGGATGATAGACAGAATAAATCCTGTCACATAGCCTTTGACGCTGCCGTGGGAAGCCCCGCTATGATCGGTTAAATGACTCATTACATCGCCCCCATCAGGTAAACAACAGAGAATACGCAAATCCATACCACGTCCAGGAAGTGCCAGAATAGGCTGAGGCACATGATGCGGGTACGGTTAGTGCCCGTCAGACCGCGGCGGGCTATCTGGAACATTAGCACGGCCATCCACACAAGCCCGGAGGTTACGTGCAGGCCGTGAGTCCCTACCAGCATAAAGAATGCAGACAGGAAACCGCTACGCCACGGGCCGAAGCCTTCGCCAATCAGATGATGGAATTCATAGATTTCCATTGCGATAAACCCGGCGCCGAACAGGAACGTAAGCGCCAGCCACACCATGACCTGACTCTGATTGTTACGGTGCATGCCGATGGCCGCCATACCATAGGTAATGGAGCTGAGCAGCAGCAGGAAAGTTTCGACCAGCACAAACGGAAGTTCGAAAATATCTTTTCCTGCCGGGCCGCCGGCGGTGCCGTTCACCAGAACGGCATAGGTTGCGAACAGACATGCAAACAGAATGCAGTCGCTCATCAGGTAAATCCAGAAGCCAAACACTTTGTTGGCTCCTGCATCGTGATGCCCATGAGAGTGCTCATGGGCGTGCGCATGCGCCAGAGTATCAGTTGACATGTTTCAGCCCTGCTTTAGTGATTTCATCGAAGTGCTGATTTTCCAGCGTCTCGATTTCAGAGACCGGTACGTAGTAATCGACGTCTTCATCGAAGCTTTTCACGATCCAGGTCACAATCATGCCCGCGAATCCGATAATCGCCAGCCACCAAATATGCCAGATCATCGCAAAGCCGAAGATAGCGCTGAAGGCGGCAATGACCATACCGGCTGCGCTGTTTTTCGGCATATGAATCTCTTCATAATGCGCCGGCTGCTTATAGGCTTCGCCTTTTTCTTTCATTTCCCAGAAAGCGTCACGCCCATGAATTTCAGGCACTACGGCAAAGTTATAAAACGGCGGCGGTGAGGAAGTGGACCATTCCAGCGTGCGGCCGCCCCAGGGATCGCCGGTTAAATCACGATTCTGCTCGCGGTCGCGGATAGAAACGTAAAACTGAATGACCTGACACAGTACGCCGATACCGATGAGCGCGGCGCCGCCTGCGGCAACCATTAACATTGGGTGGAACTGCGGATCGATTTGCTGGCTCAGACGGCGCGTCATGCCCATAAATCCAAGCACGTACAGCGGCATAAAGGCTACAAAGAAGCCGATTATCCAGAACCAGAAGGCGCGTTTGCCCCAGGTTTCATTCAGCGTAAATCCAAAGGCCTTTGGCCACCAGTAAGTCAGGCCGGCAAAACAGCCGAAGACTACGCCGCCAATAATGACATTATGGAAGTGCGCTATCAGGAACAGACTGTTGTGTAACACAAAGTCTGCCCCCGGTACGGCCAGAAGTACGCCGGTCATCCCACCGATAGAGAAGGTGACAATAAAGCCGACGGTCCAGGTCATGGCAGAGTTAAACGTAATGCGCCCCTGATACATGGTGAACAGCCAGTTGAAGATTTTCACCCCGGTTGGGATGGCGATAATCATAGTGCTGATACCAAAGAAGGCATTAACGTTGGCGCCGCTGCCCATCGTAAAGAAGTGGTGCAGCCAGACGATGAACGAAAGTACGGTAATGCAAACGGTCGCCCATACCAGCGAGGTGTAACCAAAGAGACGTTTTCTGGAGAAGGTCGCCGTGACTTCGGAGAACACGCCGAAAACCGGTAGCACCAGAATGTACACTTCCGGATGGCCCCAGGCCCAGATGAGGTTAATGTACATCATCATGTTGCCGCCCATATCATTAGTAAAGAAATGGGTGCCCAGGTAGCGATCCATGGTCAAAAGCGCAATAGTGACCGTTAAAATAGGGAAGGTAACAATGATAAGGACGTTGGTACACAGCGAAGCCCAGGTAAAGACCGGCATTTTGAACATGGTCATGCCTGGAGCGCGCATCTTCAGAATCGTTACAAAGAAGTTGATACCGGTAAGCGTGGTGCCAATACCGGAAAGCTGAAGGCTCCATATCCAGTAATCGACGCCAACGCCGGGGCTGTACTCAAGCCCTGAAAGCGGTGGATAAGCGACCCAGCCAGTTTGAGCGAATTCGCCGACGCCAAGGGACAGGTTGACCAGCACTACCCCAACTACGGTGAACCAGAAGCTCAGGTTATTCAGGAAGGGGAAAGCGACGTCGCGCGCGCCAATTTGCAAAGGCACAACGAGATTCATCAGACCGATGACAAACGGCATTGCTACGAAGAAGATCATGATAACGCCGTGCGCGGTAAAGATCTGATCGTAATGATGTGGCGGCAGGAATCCGGCCTCGCCGGCGGAGGCCAGCGCCTGTTGGCTGCGCATCATGATAGCATCGGCAAAACCGCGTACCAGCATCACTAGCGCGACAAGCACATACATTATGCCGAGGCGTTTATGGTCGACGGACGTCAACCACTCATTCCATAAATAACTCCACTTACCGAAATAAGTGATAGCCGCCAGTATCGCCAAACCTCCGACGATGATAGCGGCGACCGTAACCATGATAATCGGCTCATGGTACGGAACTGCATCCAGTGTCAATTTTCCGAACATCGTATTTATTCCTCGGCGCCCTTGTGAGAGGTTCCCGTGTGATTCATGGTCATGTTCCCGTCGGCTTCGCCCTGGGTCAGG
The DNA here is from genome assembly GCF_034555055.1 of Erwinia sp. HR93. Lineage (NCBI taxonomy): Bacteria > Pseudomonadati > Pseudomonadota > Gammaproteobacteria > Enterobacterales > Erwiniaceae > Erwinia > Erwinia sp. HR93. Next base: position 104,290 of record NZ_JAXUDP010000002.1, on the reverse strand, counting down.
TCCATGCTTTTCCCGTGCGACATGAATTTGCTGACGACATCTCTAAACAAATTCGGCTTCACGCTGGAGAAGTATTCCACTTTGTTATACTCGCTCGGAGCTGCAAGTTTCTCAAAGGCGGCCATGTCATTCATGGTTTCCGGCGATTGTTTAACTTTGGCCACCCACTGGTCAAAGCTCGCTGCGTCCGGTGTAGCTATCGCCTTAAATTTCATACCGGAGAACCCGGCGCCGCTGTAGCTGGCGGAGATACCGTCATAAGTTCCCGGCTCGTTAGCGATGAGATGCAGCTTAGTTTGCATACCCGCCATTGCATATAGCTGGCTGCCGAGGCGTGGAATAAAGAAGGAATTCATCACTGAATTAGAGGTTATCTTAAATTCAACCGGATTATTGGCAGGGAACGCTATCTCGTTCACGGTGGCGATACCCTGTTCCGGATAAATAAAGAACCATTTCCAGTCCATTGAAACCACTTCAATCGTGACCGGTTTTTCGCTATGCGCTAGCGGGCGGCTCGGTTCCAGCGAGTGGGTCGTTTTCCAGGTCAGAACGGCCAGGAATATGATGATAAGAATGGGAATAGTCCAGACGACTAGCTCGACTTTATTCGAGTGCGACCAGTTAGGGCTGTATTTTGCGTCCTTGTTATTTGCCCGATACTTCCAGGCAAAGCCAATAGCCATTGCGATAGCCGGAATAACGACAATTAACATTAGGCCAAGCGCCGTCAGTATTAGTGAGCGTTGTTCCAGGCCGATCTGTCCTTTAGGGTTGAGCAGTGCCGAATCACAGCCGCTGAGTAATACAGCGCCGGCGGTTAACGACAACCGTCCCAGATAGTTATTGTATTTCCTGAGTCTCATTTAACGACCTCAATTCCACGGGCTTTGGTGGCGTTTAAAGTGTGCGGGCATTTTACGGGATGGTTACATTACTGTAAACATGGGTAAGCAGGTGTCAGGCGGGTGTTACCGGGTTCTGCCAGGGAAGTCACATGAAGGCGCATGAATTGTAAAATAATATCGCTAGTAGCGCGAGTAGGCCGAATATAACCAGAAGATATGTAAAGAAATGTCAATCATGAATAATGATATAATAATGGCGCTTAATTAAACATTAAATTAACAATTATCTTCATGTTATAAAACAATTGACTGTTTTAAAATGATTAATAACCGGTATGAATTAAACATTATTACGCGCACGAATCGTTAAAATAAAAATGCAGGGATCGTTGTTATTTTGCTGAATTCAACCCGTGCCGGGCGTTCATATTTCTTACGCCCGGTCATATGGATAGTGGTTATAGCAAAGAGGTACGGCGCAAAGCTAAATAATCCAGTACGCTGCCGGTAAGAATGCCGGTCAGAGCACACAGCGCGCCGGCGAGAAGTAAATAATCGCTGGCGGCCCATGAAATAGGCGTAAGCGCCTTCAGGATTACGGTAATAAGCCAGAATGCGAGAAATAAACAGCCTATAGTCAGTATGCGCAGGGCTATACGATAAGCGCTGGTGAATTCAGTTCGTAACAGAAACTTGTTGGTGCGCTGCGTATAGGCGAGGGTGCGGCGACATAACAATAACAAAAAGATGCCTGGTACGGCCGCAGCGACAGAAAATAGATAGAATGTAGGCCAGCCGTGCTCTTGTACGAACCAGCCGGCGACTGGGCCAACGTACACGCGCCCTACGGCGGAAAGCGCAGACAGCAATGCGAACTGCGTCGCGGAAAACGAGCGGTTACACAGCGTCATGAGTAAGGCTACAAATGCTGCGGTACCCATACCGCCGCACAGATTCTCGAAGAATACGGCGCCAGCCATACTTAGCATATGTTTATCAGTAATAGACAAGAGCCAGTAACCGGCGTTTGATGCTCCTTGTAAAATTCCGAAAATTAATAGCGCCCTGAATAAGCTAAGGCGTTGCATGAGTATGCCGCCATACAGCGCGCCGACAATAGTTGCAAACAGACCAAGCGTTTTATTCACTACGCCCACCTCGCCAGCGCTAAACCCAACGCCGCGAATAAGAAACGTCGTGCTCAGGCTCATGGCAAACGCATCGCCCAGTTTGTACAACACGATCAGTAACAGGATTAGCCAGGCGTTATTGCGCCCAAAAAAGTCGCGTAGCGGAGAAAGTACTGCGTCTTCCAGTGAGCGTGGCGCCGGTGTGGCATCGTCCGGTTCTGGCGCCAGCAAAGTAGCAATCATGCAGGGGATCAGCAGGGCGGCCATTAACCAGTAGGTTGCCTGCCACCCCAGGTATTTGTCCGCCAGCCATAAAGCAAGCCCGCCTGACACTAACATGGCCAACCGATAGCCCAATACGCTAACCGCTGCGCCGGTACCGCGTTCCTCAGTGGGTAATACGTCGGTTTTCCAGGCATCGAAAACAATGTCCTGAGAGGCTGAGCAAAAAGCGATCAGTACCGCTAAGGCTGCCATCCAGCGAAGATGCGAAACGGGATCGAGAAAGCCCATTGCCGCAATGCCGCACAATAAAAAGAGTTGTGTAATAAATAGCCATCCACGCCGCCGCCCTAAAAAAGGCGGCGTAAAACGGTCCATCATCGGGGACCATAAGAATTTAAATACATAGGCCTGGCCGACCAGAGAGAAAAATCCGATTGTTTTGAGATCGATATTTTCAACCGTCATCCACGCCTGCAGCGTTCCGGAGGTTAACGCCAGCGGAAGGCCGGAGGCAAAACCGAGAACCAGCAAAATTGCCGTTTTAGGTTGACGGAAAAGCTGAAGCGTAAGACTGGACATTGCTAAACCTGATTAGTGGCCCGGTTCACCGGGCCTAACTGTATTTGATTAACGGGCGTTTTGCTTAATAAAATCATGTACGCTGGTATCCTGCGCCATATCCGCGATGGTATCGGTTAACACCGTGTTCACTGCTTTTGCAATATCGCTATTTGACGCCTGGAAAGCACCTTCAACCGTGTAAGTTGAGCGGTACTGCTTATTCATGCGGTTGCCATTTTTAGCCGTTGCGTTAATGGAAATATCCGCTTTGGTGGCGATGTTGTAGCGTAAATTTCCCTGAGAGACATCGGCAAAGAGCCGATTGACAATAACCTGGAGATCGACAGGACTATTTGGTCCAATCATATAACCACGGGCTGTCATTTGCTTTTCCAGCACTTCCTGAAGTAGAAATCGTAAATCGCGTGATGGCGTTAATGAAGTGAGTTGATTGTCGCGGGTCACTTTGGCTAACGCCCGATCGCTACGATTATCTGCCCCATTGATGCTGATAGTAATCCCCATCAGACTCGGGTCTTGCTGCGGTAGCGCAATTTGTGGTGCAACATCTATCGTATTTGATCGGGTGGCGCAGCCTGCCAGTAAAAATAGTGCAACCAGCGGTAAACAAATCTTTTTAATCATCATTTCGGTCTCTTGTTACAAGGGCGCTTCGATAAAATTTCCGTCATCATATCACTGCTGTAATACAGAGGAAGGGAAAAGCGGTGTAAACATATGACATTGCCTGCCACGCCGCTATTGTGAAGGGCGGAATCAGACGATCGCGCGGTTTTCCGATGAGTTAACGCGTATTAGCGCTGCATTTTGCTAACTGATGTCTCAATAGAGACTTTTTTGTTGTCAAATAATAATGAAAAAGTTAAAAGCGGCTAACATTTAAAGGGATGGGAGACATCCCTGCGTTGACGAGGAAAGCACTATGATGGTACGCGAGAAAATAGAAGCAAAATTAAGGGCTGCATTTGATCCCGTGTTCCTGGAAGTCGTCGATGAGAGCTATCGCCATAATGTCCCCGCTGGCTCTGAAAGCCATTTTAAAGTCGTACTGGTAAGCGATAGCTTTGCCGGAGAACGTTTTTTGAATCGCCATCGCCTGATTTACCGAGCACTCAGCGAAGAGCTCGCCGGGAGTGTGCATGCTCTGGCGCTCCATACTTATACCAACAAAGAGTGGGCGGGTTTGCAGGACACCGTTTTTGCGTCGCCGCCTTGTCGTGGGGCGGGCAGCCTTGCCTAAGCGCATGCGTTATAGCTATGCGTATGCCAGTATTTATTTAACGGTTTCATCCAACGGCCTGCGGGCCGTTTTCTTTTGGAGCCCGCAGGCTATTTGCACAAAATTGTGAAAGAAGCAACAACGCAGGGCCGTCTCCGTTCTCGACTCCCCTCTGTGATGTCGCTATAATGCTGCGTCTTATTTTTTGGGTATGTCTTCGGGATGATTCTGGTGACAGGGAATGTGATTCTGACAACAGATGAACTCCCGGTACGGTGAAGCGTTTTGCGAAAGGGCTTCCGGAGTTGACCGAGCACTGTGATTTTTTGAGGTAACAAGATGCAAGTTTCAGTTGAAACCACTCAGGGCCTTGGGCGCCGTGTAACGATTACAATCGCTGCTGACAGCATCGAGAACGCTGTAAAAAGCGAGCTGGTCAACGTGGCGAAGAAAGTCCGTATCGACGGCTTCCGTAAAGGTAAAGTACCAATGAACATCGTTGCTCAGCGTTACGGTGCTTCTGTTCTTCAGGATGCGTTGAGCGATTTGATGAGCCGCAACTTTATTGATGCCATCATCAAAGAAAAAATTAATCCAGCAGGTGCGCCGAAATATGTGCCTGGCGAATACAAAAAAGACGAAGATTACACCTACTCCGTCGAATTTGAAGTGTATCCGGACGTTGAGCTGAAAGGCCTGGAAAGTATTGAAGTTGAGAAACCGGTTGTCGAAGTGACCGATGCTGATGTTGATACTATGCTGGAAACACTGCGCAAACAGCAGGCCGACTGGAAAGAAAAAGACGGCGAAGTGGCTGCTGAAGATCGCGTGACGCTGGATTTCACGGGTAGCGTCGACGGCGAAGAGTTCGAAGGCGGCAAAGCCACCGATTTCGTACTGGCGATGGGCCAGGGTCGTATGATCCCGGGCTTTGAGGAAGGCCTTGCTGGTCATAAAGCGGGTGAAGAATTTACTATTGATGTTACTTTCCCGGAAGAATATCACGCAGAAAACCTGAAAGGTAAAGCGGCTAAATTCGCGATTAACCTGAAGAAAGTTGAAGAGCGTGAACTGCCTGAGATGACGCCAGAGTTCATCAAACGTTTCGGCGTTGGTGATGGTTCACTCGAAGGATTGCGCGCTGAAGTGCGTAAGAATATGGAGCGTGAGCTTAAAGGTGCCGTACGCAATCGTGTTAAAACTCAGGCGATTGATGGCCTGGTTGAAGCGAATGATATCGATGTGCCTTCTGCGCTTATCGACGGCGAAATTGATGTGCTGCGTCAGCAGGCGGCTCAGCGCTTTGGTGGAAACGCTAAACAAGCGATGGAACTGCCGCGTGAACTGTTCGAAGAACAGGCGAAACGCCGCGTAGTCGTCGGTTTGTTGCTGGGTGAAGTTATTCGCACGCATGAACTAAAAGCGGATGAAGAACGCGTTAAAGGCCTGATCGAAGAAATGGCGTCTGCGTATGAAGATCCGAAGGAAGTCATTGAATACTACAGCAAGAATAAAGAGCTGATGGACAATATGCGTAACGTTGCCCTGGAAGAGCAGGCGGTTGAGGCGATTCTGGATAAAGCAAAAGTGACGGAAAAAGCGGTTGGTTTTAGCGACCTGATGAGCCAGCAGGCTTAATTTTTTCTTCCGCTATTTGCCGAGGCCCGTCACGCTAGTGGCGGGCTTTTTTGTTTGTATAGCCGTGCCATTATGGTGCCGGAGAAACGCGACGGTGCTAGTGACACAACATGTTATGAAAAGATGTTATGCTTGAAACAGGTGATATCTAACCCCATAACACCCTGAACGGTTTTTAGCGGCAACTATGGCGAACCTCCGTCTGTAGATAAAGCTTGCGCATGGCATAGTCAATCCATGCCAGCTCAAGTAAAATTAGTGCCTAATATAATGCCAGAATGAATTGCTGACCCTCGGAAAGCGGAAACATCCGCTTATTCACCTCTGAAGGTGAGCTAGCGGTGAACACATACCGAATTTAAGGCAGAACAGTAATGGCCGGGTATCGGGGCAGTGAGAATGATTATTAAGGAGACGGAAATGTCATACAGTGGCGAAAAAGAGCAATTTGCACCCCATATGGCACTGGTGCCGATGGTGGTAGAACAGACTTCGCGCGGCGAGCGTTCTTACGATATCTTCTCCCGTCTGCTCAAAGAACGCGTCATCTTCCTGACCGGTCAGGTTGAAGACCACATGGCAAATTTAATTGTGGCACAGATGCTGTTTCTGGAGGCTGAAAACCCGGAAAAAGACATCTATCTGTATATTAACTCCCCTGGCGGCGTGATTACCGCAGGTATGTCAATATATGACACGATGCAGTTTATCAAACCGGATGTTAGCACCATATGTATGGGGCAAGCGTGCTCAATGGGCGCCTTTCTGCTGACGGCTGGCGCTAAGGGCAAGCGTTTTTGTCTGCCGAACTCACGCGTTATGATCCATCAGCCGCTGGGTGGTTATCAGGGGCAGGCTACGGATATTGAAATTCACGCGCGTGAAATTTTAAAAGTGAAATCGCGCATGAATGAATTAATGGCGCATCATACCGGGCAGCCGCTGGAGAAAATCGAGCTGGATACCGAGCGCGATCGTTTCCTTTCTGCTCAGGAAGCTATCGATTATGGTCTGGTGGACTCTGTTCTGACCCATCGTAGTTAATGCCCAAGGCGCGGTGTGTCGCTATACTATAGGGAATCACATCGTGTCAGTTTTATCGTACCGGCAGCGCCGGGTTGGGGCACTTGCGTCGTTCCGTGCGGCACAAAGTAATAGAAAAGAGGTTTTTACTCATGACAGATAAGCGCAAAGACGGTTCAGGAAAATTGCTGTACTGCTCTTTTTGCGGGAAAAGCCAGCATGAAGTGCGGAAGCTGATCGCCGGGCCGTCAGTGTATATCTGCGACGAATGTGTCGATTTATGTAACGATATTATTCGCGAAGAGATAAAAGAGGTGGCTCCGCATCGAGAACGTAGCGCTTTGCCGACGCCACATGAAATCCGTAATCACCTGGATGATTATGTCATCGGCCAGGAGCAGGCTAAAAAAGTACTGGCGGTAGCGGTATACAACCACTATAAGCGCCTGCGTAACGGAGATACGTCTAACGGCGTGGAGCTGGGTAAAAGTAACATACTGCTTATTGGTCCGACAGGAAGCGGCAAAACTCTGCTGGCTGAAACGCTGGCCCGTTTGCTGGATGTTCCTTTCACTATGGCCGATGCGACCACGCTGACGGAAGCCGGATACGTTGGCGAAGACGTAGAAAACATCATTCAGAAGCTGTTGCAGAAGTGCGATTACGACGTACAGAAAGCGCAGCGTGGTATTGTCTATATTGATGAAATCGACAAAATTTCACGTAAATCGGACAATCCATCAATCACGCGCGATGTCTCGGGTGAAGGCGTTCAGCAGGCGCTGCTGAAATTGATTGAAGGCACGGTTGCCGCAGTACCGCCGCAGGGTGGACGCAAGCACCCGCAGCAGGAGTTTTTGCAGGTTGATACGTCAAAAATCCTGTTTATTTGCGGTGGCGCATTCGCAGGGCTGGACAAAGTTATCGCAAATCGCGTTGAAACCGGCTCTGGTATTGGCTTTGGCGCTTCAGTTAAAGGCAAATCGCAGAAAGCCAGTGAAAGCGAGTTACTCACACAGGCGGAACCTGAAGATTTGATTAAGTTTGGATTAATCCCTGAGTTTATTGGGCGTCTGCCGGTGGTGGCAACGCTGAATGAGTTGAGCGAAGATGCGTTAATCCAAATCCTGAAAGAGCCGAAAAATGCCCTGACGAAGCAATATCAGGCGCTGTTCAACCTGGAAGGCGTCGATCTTGAATTCCGTGATGAAGCGCTACAGGCGATAGCGAAAAAAGCGATGGCGCGTAAAACTGGCGCACGCGGTTTGCGGTCAATTGTTGAAGGCGCCCTGCTTGAAACAATGTACGATTTACCGTCGCTTGAAGATGTTGATAAAGTTGTTATCGATGATTCAGTGATAGAGGGGCAGTCTGAACCACTGCTCATCTACGGCAAATCGGAAAGTGCGCAGCAGGCATCTGGCGAATAATTCATCAATATTGTCAGGTGATTATTAGCAAAATGGGGGATTTTATCCCCCATTTGTTTTTCCTGCGCTCCCACCGTTGAATGTGCGGGAATCATCCCCATATACTGTTGACCTGATCTCATAATGACATGCAAAGACGAATGAATATCGGTAATTACTGCCGCGTGCCATTATGAGACACAGCCTTTTTATTGGAGATGCCGTGAAAAGCATTCACGCGCGCCCCAAACCTGGCGGAAACTAAACTGAGAGAGAGCTCTATGAATCCTGAGCGTTCTGAACGCATTGAAATCCCCGTGTTGCCTTTGCGCGACGTGGTGGTTTATCCGCACATGGTCATTCCGTTGTTTGTTGGCCGGGAAAAATCCATCCGCTGCCTGGAAGCTGCGATGGACCATGATAAAAAAATCATGCTGGTGGCGCAGAAAGAGGCTTCGACGGATGAGCCAGGTGTTAATGACCTTTTTTCCGTGGGGACGGTTGCCTCTATCCTGCAAATGTTAAAACTCCCTGATGGAACCGTTAAAGTTCTGGTTGAGGGGTTACAGCGTGCGCGCATTACTACTCTTGCTGATAACGGCGAACATTTCTCTGCTCAGGCAGAATATCTGGACTCGCCCGAGATAGAAGAGCGTGAGCAGGAAGTGCTGGTGCGCACGGCGATTAGTCAGTTTGAAGGTTATATCAAACTGAATAAAAAAATTCCGCCGGAAGTGCTGACCTCGTTAAACAGCATTGACGAGCCTGCTCGCCTTGCAGACACCATCGCTGCACATATGCCGTTAAAGCTGGCTGACAAGCAATCCGTTCTGGAAATGTCGGACGTCAACGAACGCCTGGAATATCTGATGGCGATGATGGAGTCCGAGATAGATCTTCTGCAGGTAGAAAAACGCATTCGTAATCGCGTGAAAAAGCAGATGGAAAAATCGCAGCGTGAGTACTATCTGAATGAGCAAATGAAGGCGATTCAGAAAGAACTCGGCGAAATGGACGATGCGCCGGATGAAAACGAAGCGCTGAAGCGTAAAATAGACGCGGCGAAAATGCCGAAAGAAGCGAAAGAGAAAGCAGAGGCCGAGCTGCAGAAGCTGAAAATGATGTCGCCAATGTCAGCGGAAGCGACAGTAGTACGTGGCTATATCGAATGGATGATCCAGGTACCATGGAATGCGCGCAGTAAAGTTAAAAAAGATCTGCGCCAGGCTCAGGAAATTCTGGATACCGATCATTACGGCCTGGAACGCGTTAAAGATCGCATTCTGGAGTACCTCGCCGTTCAGAGCAGGATGAACAAAATTAAAGGGCCAATTCTTTGTCTGGTTGGGCCGCCAGGGGTTGGTAAAACGTCTTTGGGTCAGTCTATAGCGCGGGCAACGGGGCGTAAATACGTGCGTATGGCTCTCGGTGGAGTGCGCGATGAGGCGGAAATTCGCGGGCATCGTCGTACTTATATCGGTTCCATGCCAGGAAAACTTATCCAGAAAATGGCAAAAGTTGGGGTACGAAACCCGCTCTTCCTGTTAGATGAAATTGATAAAATGTCATCTGACATGCGCGGCGATCCGGCCTCGGCGTTGCTTGAAGTGCTCGATCCTGAACAGAACGTCGCGTTTAACGATCACTATCTTGAGGTCGATTATGACCTAAGCGATGTCATGTTTGTCGCGACCTCTAACTCAATGAATATTCCTGCGCCGTTACTGGATCGTATGGAGGTTATCCGGCTCTCCGGCTATACCGAAGACGAAAAGTTAAATATTGCTAAGCAGCACCTGTTAACGAAGCAAATCGAACGTAATGCGCTGAAAAAAGGCGAACTGACGGTAGAAGATAGTGCGATTGTTGGCATTATTCGCTATTACACGCGTGAAGCCGGTGTGCGTGCGCTCGAACGTGAAATATCTAAGCTGTGCCGTAAAGCCGTGAAACAGTTGCTGATGGATAAGTCTCTGAAACATATCACCATAAATGGCGATAATCTGCATGACTATCTTGGCGTACAGCGCTTTGACTATGGGCGTGCGGAAAGCGAAAACCGCATAGGCCAAGTGACGGGGCTCGCCTGGACAGAGGTGGGTGGCGATCTACTGACTATTGAAACCGCCTGTGTACCGGGTAAAGGTAAGCTTACTTACACCGGTTCATTGGGTGAAGTTATGCAGGAGTCCATTCAGGCTGCGTTGACCGTGGTGCGCGCGCGGGCAGATAAACTGGGGATTAATTCAGATTTTTATGAGAAGCGTGACATCCACGTTCACGTTCCCGAAGGCGCTACGCCGAAAGACGGTCCGAGCGCCGGGATTGCAATGTGCACCGCACTGGTTTCCTGCCTGACCGGCAACCCGGTACGCTCAGACGTAGCGATGACCGGGGAAATAACGCTGCGCGGGCAGGTGCTTCCCATTGGGGGACTGAAAGAAAAGCTGTTGGCGGCGCACCGGGGCGGTATCAAAACGGTGCTTATTCCAGATGAGAATAAGCGCGATTTGGAAGAAATTCCGGATAACGTGATTGCCGATCTTGATATTCATCCGGTTAAACGCATTGAAGAAGTACTCGCACTGGCGCTGGAAAATGCCCCACACGGGATAGAGGTCGTTACGGCAAAATAGTGACCTGACGCAAAGAGAGGCATTAAAAAATGGGCTGGTAAGTGAATTCTCACTTGCCAGCTTTTTTTTGACTAGCTAACTTAATGACGTCTGACTTATTTTCAGACTAAGGCCTGCTATGACGGGAGTTGTAAGGGCATTGCAGGCCTGATATAACTGCTGCGCGGTCGCGTTTTGATGGATTTGGGCGCGATATCAATAAGAATGAGAGGAAGAGAATAGTGAATAAATCTCAACTGATAGACAAAATTGCCGCAGGCGCTGATATCTCCAAAGCTGCGGCTGGCCGTGCGTTGGACGCTCTGATTGCGTCAGTGGCCGAGTCTCTGAAAGCTGGTGATGACGTGGCGCTGGTAGGGTTTGGCACCTTTGCTGTGCGCGAACGCGCCGCACGTACAGGCCGTAACCCGCAAACCGGGAAAGAAATTAAAATCGCTGCGGCGAAAGTTCCGGCTTTCCGGGCAGGTAAATCTTTAAAAGACGCGGTCAATTAAATGGAGGTTTGCCAACAGGCAAGCGCATTTTCGGGGTCGCAGGTAAGGGCGCATCAGTGGATGTGCCTTTTTTCTTGGTAAAACGCCCGCTTTGGGCTGACAATTACCCGGTTTTCTTGTCACAATAAGACTTTATGCGCGGTGCTGACGTTTGGCTGCGTGGGATACCCTGTTATACCCAGAACTATCGGTCTAAGACTGGCCGTCATTTGCTTTACAGAGGCTGTACCGATGGACGTGGGGAGACATTACAGCGGAGTGTTGTTACACCATGATGGACAATTTGCGCGCGGCGGCTAATCACGCCGTGCTAAAGGTTATACTGGCCTTAATTATCCTGTCGTTTGTGCTGACAGGCGTTGGCAACTACCTGATTGGCGGGAGCAGTAGCTACGCCGCGAAAGTCAATGGACAGGAAATTAGCCGCGGACAGTACGAAAATGCCGTGACGAATGAACGCAATCGGATGCAGAGCCAGTTAGGTGAGCGCTATTCTGAGCTGGCTGCCAATGCGGGCTATATGAAGGAAATGCGTCGCCAGGTATTGCAAAAAATGGTTGATGAGGCGCTGCTCGATCAGTATGCGCAACACCTTAAACTGGGCGTCAGCGATGCGCAGGTGCGGGCAGCCATTTTCAAGGAACCGGCGTTTCAGAGCGATGGGCATTTCGATAACGCTCGTTACAATGGCATCCTAAGCCGTATGGGCATTACGCCTGACCAATATGCAGAATCACTGCGCAAACAGCTTACAACGCAGCAGGTTATAGAAGCCGTGGCTAATACGGATTTTATGCTGCCAGGTGAAGCGGATTCGTTAGCGGCGCTGGTGTCCCAGCAGCGTATCGCGCGCCAGGCAATACTGGATGTCGGAAAGCTTGCAAATAAGCAGCAGGCCAGCGACGCTGAAATTAACGCTTTCTATAAAAATAATGCTGCGAGATTTATGTCTCCGGAGCAGTATCGTATCAGCTATATCAAGCTGGATGCGGCAGCGATGCAGCACCCTGCTTCTGATGCAGAAATTCAGACTTATTACGATCAAAATCGCGGGCAATTTACCCAGCCGGCGCAATATCGCTATAGCGTTATTCAGTCGAAGACAGAGGCTGATGCTCAGGCCGCGCTGGATGCGCTTAATAAAGGCCAAAATTTTGCCGGCCTGGCGAAAGAGAAATCCACCGATATTATCTCTGCGCGTAAAGGCGGTGACATGGGCTGGCTTGATGCATCAACGCTGCCGGATGAGTTAAAAAATGCCGGGCTAAAAGAGAAAGGGCAGATTTCCGGGGTGCTGAAATCTTCTGTCGGTTACCTGATCGTTCGACTTGACGACCTCAAGGCCGAGCAGGTGAAGCCGCTGGCTGAGGTACGTAACGCTATTGCTGATAAAGTGAAGCAGGAAAAAGCTCTTGATGCTTATTACGCGCTCCAGCAAAAGGTAAGCGATGCGGCAAGTAACGATAATGAATCATTAGCCGGGGCTGAGAAAGCCGCAGGCGTGAAGGCCGTGCAGTCCGCATGGTTTAGCCGCGATACTCTCCCAGCAGAGCTTAACTTCAAACCTGTAACTGATGCCATTTTTGGCGGCTCATTGCTTGGCGAGAACGGTACGCCTGGGAGTAATTCAGACATTATTACCGTCGATGGCGATCGCGCGTTTGTACTGCGCATTACGGATCATAAGCCGGAAGCGATAAAGCCTTTAGACGACGTGCGTGATGAAGTGATTACGCAGGTAAAACATCAGAAGGCAGAAAAACAGGCGAAGATTGACGCAGATAAGCTGCTGGCATCCCTGAATAAAGGCGAAGGTGAGGCTGCGGTGATGAAAAATGCCGGGATAAGCTTCAGCGCTGCTAAAACGCTAAGCCGGGCGGATCAGGACTCGGCGGTACAGCGCGTATTCGCATTGCCGCTTCCTGCAAAAGGGAAAGCAAGCTATGGCAGCAGCGTTGATGCTAAGGGCAATATTATTCTGCTTGCGTTAGATGAAGTACGCAGCGGCAGTATGCCAGAGGCGCAGAAAAAGACGCTGATACAGGGAATGACCCAAAATAATGCGCAAATAACCTTTGAAGCCTTGATGGATTCATTGCGGAAAGAGGCCAAAATTAAATTGGGTGATGTTGTCAGCGAGCAGCAATAACGCGTATCAGCTCGCAAGCTAATGCAAATAGTATGTCATTTCAAAGGCCGCCCTGCGCGGCCTTTTCCATCCTCTGAATCTGGTCTTTGAGCGCTTTCAGTGAAGGTTTTATTCTGTACTGGCTGTTTACAACCAGGGAGAATACAGCATGAATAATCATCTTTTACCGACTATATGGATAATGGCAGCGCTATTTAGCGGGGCTACGACGGCAACTGCTGCCCCCGCAGCGGCGCCGTCAAAAGTAGCGCCTCAGGCATCGGAGGCCGCGCATGCCGCTACTAAAAATGCAAATACTCAGGATGAAACCCACGAGCGTGTCAGTATTAATACCGCCACGGCCGATGAACTGGCACACATGCTAAATGGCGTAGGTGAGAAAAAAGCGCAGGCGATAGTCAGTTACCGTGAAACTAATGGTCCTTTCAAACATTTGGACGATCTGCGAGTGGTACCCGGCCTTGGAAATGCGCTGGTAGAACGGAATCTCTCCCGAATTAAGCTTTAAGGCAAATCCAGGGAGTTTTAGTTATTCTTTGCTACGCTTAGAGGTCATACCAGTTTGGGCGACCTCTATTTATCCTTGTCATACAGGAGATGCGGATGCAATCAAAAATAAAAGTTCGGGGATATCACCTGGATGTTTACCAGCATGTAAACAACGCGCGCTATCTGGAGTTTCTGGAAGAAGCACGATGGGAATCGCTGGAAACCCAGGCCGTTTTTCAATGGATGCTTACAAACCATATCGCTTTTGTTGTAGTCAATATAAATATCAATTATCGCCTACCCGCCCGCTTAGGTGACTCGCTTTTGATAAACAGTAGGCTTGAGAGAATCGGCGGTAAAAGCGGTGTTGTAAGTCAAATTATTACCAGAGATTCTGATGGTGCCGTTGTCGCTGATGCCCGGGTTACTTTTGTATGTTGCAATACACAAACTCAGCAAGTGCTGCCTATTGAAGGGGAGCTTCGCCAGCGTTTTGAACAGATGATTACACCTTAATTGTGATGCGTAAAAAATATGCCCGCATCCTGTATGTCGTCGAGCAATTCACCGCTTATGGGTCCGGTGTGCCAAGGGTTTGATGCTGCTTAACTTTTCCGGCTACTGGCAGAGTACATTGCCTGCGTCAGGATAATATAAGACGTAATTTATACAGCACTCCGAGTCATCTCGGCTGTTTCTAATCTGAACGTTACATCAAAAAAATGTGGTACGGCCTGTAAGTTATAAACGTCGTGCCGGAGCTTATTGCGAGGCACCAAAAGAAAGATGCAAAACATAAATAATGTTGGGCCCATAAAGGGATAGACTTCACCATTTACCCGGCTGGCATAAAAATTCACATTCAGTAGCTTGCGAAAACCGCTGCTCTGCGATTTGCAGGCGCGGTTATAGCTCCGGTTGTGCGGGCTATTATTAATGGCAAAACCCGATAAGTGTTGTTTATCGGGTTTCGTCTTTAAACAGCTTCAGGGGAGATTCGCTTTTTGCTTTAGTTGCGCCATAACGCCGCTCTTGTCTGCAAGATAGCCCTGAAGGCCGTTAGCGCGCAAATGGCAGGCCGCGCACTCACCACAGCCATCGCCTTGAATACCGTTATAGCAGGTGAGTGTTTCATTACGCACAAGGTCAAGCTTTTCCCAGTAATCGGCCAACGCCCAGGTTTCCGCTTTGTTGAGCCACATTAAGGGTGTTTCAAAGCGAATATCACGCGCCATGCCGAGCGAAACCGCGTGGTTCAGCGCTTTCACGAACTCATCCCGGCAGTCGGGATAGCCCGAAAAGTCGGTTTCACATACGCCGGTTATTACTGCTTCGGCCTGGATTTGCCACGCGTAAATGGCTGCCAGTGTTAAAAACAAAATATTGCGCCCGGGGACGAAAGTACTGGGAATTTCGCTGCTATCAGGATCGTAGTGAGGAACAGGAATGCTATCTCGCGTCAGGCTGCTTATAGCCAATTCATTTAGCATTGTGACATCCAGCACTTTATGTGCGCTGGCGCCAAGTTTTTTGGCCAGCTCCTGAGCGACGTGGATTTCCGCACGGTGACGTTGCCCGTAATCAAATGTAATACAATGAACTTCATCGTAGTGGGCTAAAGCCTGGATTAAACAGGTCGTTGAGTCCTGACCACCACTAAAAACGACAACCGCGCGCGTCATAATCGATACCTTAATAAAAGCGATAACACCTTAAAGGACGCTATGGTAGCGCCAGTTTTCAATGTCTACCAGCCACTTTCATTTTAGGCACCCTCCGGTGGGGGAAGCCAGGCGCGGCTAAAATCAAACCAACCGCGCGGCGTCATGAAAATGCCGTTTACGCCGGGCGGTGCACTTATCTGATAACGATAGTGAAATAAAGGCGTCAGAATGGCATCTGACATTAATTGGGTAAATAATTCGCCTAATTTTTCATTGCGCAGTGCGGCGTCCTGAATTAACTGAATCTTATCCAGAGTATTAATAATTCCCGCATGCTGACAATTGTTAAGCAATTGTGGCCACAGGGAATCGCAGCGCAGCCACTGCTCAAGCGTATATTCTGCGGCTTCGCCAATAAGCCTGTCTCCCATCACAATATCTGCCTGCCCGGGTAAAGCGCTATCTTCCCAGCTTTTACCGTTGTGGAAAATGACCTTCAGGTGGCAGCCGTGGGGAGCAAGCTTCAGGCGTAGTTGTTCGGCCATTGAATGAAGCTCTATGGGTAGGTGATACGCGAGCGTAAGCTCGGGCGGCAGCGTTGGTGGTTCTGCATATGTAAATGCGGGAATGGGCCAGCCGGGGAGAATATGGTTGCCAGGGACAATAAGTGAGGGATTCACGGGAAGTTCATCAAGAATAACATGGTGAATCAGAGCAATAAGCCATTCTGCCTGCTGCCGTAAGAGCCTGCCATTTTGCCGGACCGCTAAATAGCAAAATCCCAGGCTAATGCTGCCATCTACCGGGCGAGCCTCATGCAGTTGACTATGTTGCCCAATGGCGATTTGAACCGGATGACTGCAACTGGTACCCAGATCGTGATCGAACAGATCCGGGGTTATCCAGTATTCAATTGTGCGCAATAGCGGGTGCTGTAAATGGTAACGATCGTGGCTATCAAGCCGCACTAACTTGTGATTAAAGAGCACCAACTGAAAGGGACCGCAGCCCTGCAAAGCCTGTTTGGGATGCGGCAGACGACTACAGTAGCTGGCTAGCCGGTAAGGGAGCCAATAATCCGGGTAATTAAGCTCAAAGGTCAGGCACAGCGTATGCGACGAGGTAATCTTTTTTACGCTGGCATACAGGCGGCGCATCGCGGGCAGAGTAAGTAATTGTTCAAATCGCTCAACAAGTTGTTCAACGCTAACGGCTTCACCGCTGTGCCAGAATAACGCAGGACGTAAAAAGAAATGCCAACAGAGGCCGCTCTTTGATACCTGCCAGTGGTGTGCCATATCGGCGACGGGGAGCCCGCTATTGTCGTCAAAGCGTACAAGACCGGAGAAAATCTGGCAGGCCAAATGCTGCTCGGCCCGGCCAGGCAGAAAGCCAGGCGTAAGTGGCTCCAGCGCCCGATAATAAGGGATTCTTAGCGTAGGGGCATCGTTATGCCAGCGGCCTCCCAATAAGGGTGTAATAACGTGGTGCAATTGCTCAGGAGTAATTTGCATAAGCCGCAGCGCCTCCTGGGGGCGGTGTTTCTCAAGAGCGGTTTCAAGTAATGACGCGCGCAGCGCGTCGGGAGCATGATGAAAAATCAGCAGCCCGCGTTTTCCCCGGCCAGCGCTGGCTTTCCAGCCCAGCCAGCCGGCTTCTTCAAGCTGGCGTAGCAAAGTGCGAATATGCCGCTCGCTGCAAAAGCAGCGTTCGGCCAGTTGAGGGACGCTTACCCGCTGCGGAGCGCCGAGGGATGCCTGCCAGAGCCGTTGAAACTGGTTCAGGCGATTTAACTGACGCATTGCAACTCCCTGTTTTCTTTAAAATCGCTAGTATTGGTTACTCTTTTCACGTCTGCCAGCGCTGAGGTGGCCTATTAAGTAGCATACCTCACAAATACGGAACAATTTTTCCAAAACTATTCAGTATTACTTCCGTATATTTCAGGCAATACTGGGGCCACCTAACGTATGCGCAAAAGTAACAGTAATAAGGGGGATGCGTGGCAAAACTGGCTGCATTTGATATGGACGGGACGCTACTGATGCCAAATCATCAGTTGGGTGCAGAAACGCTGAACACATTAAAGCGCTTGCAGGATGGCGGCATAGTTCTGGCTTTTGCTACCGGTCGGCATCATATTGAGATGCGGCATATTGCAGCGGCAATCGATCTAAAAGCCTACCTGATAACCGGTAACGGTACGCGCGTGCATGATATTAATGATAAGGCTATCTGGCGGCGCGATCTTCCGCCTGGAATTGTAGAGCACGTACTGCATGGTCACTGGGACACGCGTGCGAGCCTGCATATTTTTAACGATAAAGGATGGTTTACCCAGCATGACGATCCCGCGCTTTTAAACGCTCATGCGTTCAGCGGCTTTAACTATCAGCTTACCGACCTGCGTCGTTTGCCCGCGTGGGGGGTAGCAAAAATTTGTTTTTGTGGAGAGCACGCGGACTTACGCCAATTGCGCGTTCAACTCAACGAGGTACTGGACGATAGCGCGCATGCCTGCTTTTCTGCGCCGGGCTGCCTCGAAATACTGCCGGCTGATTGCCACAAAGGCGCGGCCCTGGCGGCGCTATGCGACCATCTTTCTCTGTCGCTGGATGAGTGTATGGCATTCGGTGATGCAATGAACGATCGAGAGATGTTATCCGGCGTAGGGCACGGTTTAATTATGGGCAACGCCATGCCTGAATTAAGAGCCAGTTTGCCGCATTTGCCCGTCATCGGGCACTGCCAGCGCCAGGCGGTTTCTCACTATTTAACACATTGGCTGGATACACCACACCTTACTTATTCCCCCGAATGATGAGGCTTTACAGCCAGCCGGGCCATAATAGATGCCCGGCTTTTTTTGCCCCTGTCAAAATATTTATTCTCTGGGGCACCAGAGAAAGCCCCGATAAAACGCCGAATACAAAGGGCTTTGCTAAACGTTTTCTCGCACTCAATTTAACTCTCCTGGCCATGAATGGTGCGAGGAGTAAATAGCTTATGAAGACGCTGCGCTGATTTACGGCGATGCTATTACTTCTCAGCCATTACGTGTAAAGCTCATAAATGGGTTAGTCCCCAAAATACAAAAAGGATTGCTATTGCCTCTCTTTCTCCCCATCATTGGAGAAAATATTTCTCCAGGTGGCGGCAATGCTGGATAAAACCGATCGTAAACTTCTCGCGCTATTACAGCAGGATTGTTCGCTCTCATTGCAGGAACTGGCTGACGCCGTTAACTTGACGACCACGCCGTGCTGGAAGCGGCTTAAGCGACTGGAAGATGAAGGTATTATTACCGGTCGCGTGGCGCTGTTGGATGCAGAAAAGCTGGGATTGGGTTTAACCGCATTTGTGCTGATAAAAACGCAGCGGCACAGTAGCGAATGGTATAACCAGTTCGTGCATGCAGTATCGGAAATCCCGGAAGTATTGGGCTTCTGGCGCATGACCGGTGAATTTGACTATTTGGTGCGGGTACAGGTGGCTGACATGAAAAGCTACGATGATTTTTATAAACGTTTAGTCAATGCGGTTCCCGGGTTGAGCGATGTCACCTCCAGTTTTGCGATGGAACAAATAAAACATACGACGGCCTTTCCGCTCAAAAGCTGATGCCTAATCTCCTCCGTGCGTTTCTGTGCGCGCGGCGTGCTGATATTCAGGAATACTAACGCGTGCGATTATTTACTCAATTACGCTGGTTTTTTATCCGCGAGTGGCGGCGCTATTTCGGCGCGGTCAGTTTGTTGGTGGTGATTGCCATACTCCAATTGATTCCGCCACGCATCGTTGGGCTGGTGGTTGACGATGTGGCCCAGGGAGACCATACCGGCCGTATTATACTGTACCTCGGATTGATGGCGGCCGTAGCGGTGGTGGTCTATCTGCTGCGCTATGTCTGGCGCATTCTGCTTTTTGGTGCGTCTTACCGGCTGGCTATTGAGCTGCGGGAAAATTTTTATCGTCAATTAAGCAGCCAGGGACCCGCATTTTACCTTCGTCATCGCACTGGAGATTTAATGGCGCGTGCGACTAACGACGTCGATCGCGTCGTTTTTGCCGCAGGTGAAGGCGTGCTGACATTGGTGGATTCACTGGTGATGGGCTGCGCGGTACTGGTGGTAATGAGTACGCAAATAAGCTGGCAATTGACGCTATTGGCGCTTTTACCGATGCCTGTCATGGCGCTGGTGATCAAACGCTATGGCGACCGCCTGCATCATCGCTTTAAGCTTGCCCAGGCCGCGTTTTCCGCGCTGAATTCCCGAACTCAGGAGAGCATGACCAGCATTCGGATGATTAAAGCCTTTGGATTAGAAGACGGCCAGTCGGCGCTTTTTGCCCGGGATGCATGCGATACCGGTGAAAAAAATCTGCGCGTGGCGCGAGTCGATGCCCGTTTTGATCCGACAATTTACATTGCCGTAGGGATGGCAAATCTGCTGGCCGTGGGCGGCGGTAGCTGGATGGTGTTGCAGGGCGACCTGACGCTTGGTCAGCTGACCAGCTTTACCATGTATTTAGGGTTAATGATTTGGCCGATGCTGGCGCTGGCGTGGATGTTTAATATCGTCGAGCGCGGAAGCGCTGCCTATAGCCGCATTCGGGCGCTGCTGGCAGAAGCTCCAGTGGTTGTCGATGGGGAACGAACATTGCCGCCAGGGCGAGCCATTCTTGATGTCGACATCGTGCAATTTACCTACCCGCAGGCGGAATCCCCGGCGCTGCAGCACGTTGAGTTTAACCTGTCGCCGGGTCAGATGCTGGGGGTATGCGGGCCTACCGGCGCCGGGAAGAGCAGCATTCTGAATTTAATTCAGCGTCAGTTTGATGTTACTGAAGGCGCTATTCGCTATCACGACATTGCCCTCACGGCGCTTAAGCTGGACGACTGGCGCAGTCGGCTGGCGGTGGTCAATCAGACGCCTTTTTTGTTCTCTGATACCGTAGCGCGTAATCTTGCACTGGGCCGGCCAGACGCCTCCGCGCAGGAGATTGAAGCCGCAGCCAGGCTGGCCTGCGTGCACGATGATATTTTGCGTTTGCCTCAGGGTTATGAAACTGAAGTCGGTGAGCGTGGGGTTATGCTATCAGGCGGTCAGAAGCAGCGTTTATCTATTGCGCGAGCGCTATTGCTGGATGCGGAAATTTTGATTCTGGATGATGCGCTGTCAGCGGTAGATGGGCGCACGGAGTATCAAATTTTGCAAAACCTAAAACAGTGGGGGCAGCAAAAAACGGTTATTGTCAGCGCACACCGGCTCTCGGCGCTCACGGCGTCGAGTGAGATTCTGGTGCTGCGTCACGGCCAGGTTCAGCAGCGGGGAGATCACTCTCAGCTACTGGCTCAGCCCGGATGGTATCGGGATATGTTCCGATATCAGCAGCTTGAAGCCGCGCTCGACGATGCGCCCGGGCAGGAGGCGCAGACGGATGCGTAATTTCAGACATATGTGGCCCACCCTTAAGCGCCTGCTGGCTTACGGCTCTCCGTGGCGCAAGCCGCTGGGGCAGGCGGTGATTATGCTTTGGGTAGCCGCGGCGGCAGAAGTATGCGGCCCCGCGCTTATCAGTTGGTTTATTGATAATCTGGTGGCTAAACAGCGTTTACCGCTGGCTCTGGTGGCCGGGCTGGCTGCTGCCTATATCCTGCTGCAACTGTTGGCTGCGGGCCTTCATTACTGGCAGGCGATACTGTTTAACCAGGCCGCCGTTGGCGTGGTGCAGCAACTGCGTATGGATGTCATGGACGCCGCTTTGCGCCAGCCGCTGTCAGCGTTTGATACGCAGCCCGTTGGGCAACTTATTTCACGCGTAACCAATGATACCGAAGTCATCCGCGATCTGTACGTCACCGTCGTTGCCACGGTGCTGCGCAGCGCGGCGCTCATTGGCGCCATGCTGGTCGCGATGTTCAGCCTTGACTGGCGCATGGCGCTAGTCGCAATAACGCTTTTTCCCGCGGTGTTAATCGTGATGCTTATCTATCAACGCTTTAGTACGCCGATAGTGCGACGCGTGCGAGCGTTTCTGGCAGATATAAATGATGGCTTCAATGAAATAATCGGCGGGATGGGTGTCATCCAGCAGTTCCGCCAACAGGCGCGCTTTGGTGAGCGCCTGGGTCAGGCCAGCCGCTCTCATTATCTGGCGCGCATGCAGACGCTCAGGCTCGATGGCTTTCTGCTGCGCCCGCTGCTGAGTTTGTTCTCCGCATTAATTTTGTGTGGGTTACTGATCCTGTTCGGCTTTAGCGAAACAGGAAGCATTGAAGTCGGGGTACTGTACGCTTTTATTAGCTACCTGGGGCGCCTGAATGAACCGCTGATCGAGCTAACCACCCAGCAGGCAATTTTGCAGCAGGCGGTCGTTGCCGGGGAACGTGTATTTGAATTGATGGATGCCCCGCGCCAGCATTATGGTCGCGATGAACGCCCATTGATGAGCGGCAGTATCGATATCAAGGCGCTTTCTTTTGCTTATCGGGATAATAAGTACGTGCTGCATGATATTAATTTGCACGTGCCGTCCCGCAGCTTCGTGGCGCTTGTAGGGCATACCGGTAGTGGTAAAAGTACTCTTGCGAATTTATTGATGGGGTATTATCCGCTGACGCAGGGCAGCGTTGAGCTGGACGGCCGCGCGTTGCCTGCCTTAAGCCACTCAGTATTACGGCGCGGCGTTGCGATGGTGCAGCAGGATCCCGTGGTGATGGCAGACAGTTTTTTGGTCAACGTGACGCTCGGGCGTGATATTAGCGAAGAGACGGTATGGCGGGCGCTGGAAACCGTGCAATTGGCTGAACTGGCGCACTCACTGGCTGATGGTATTCATACGCGCCTGGGCGAGCAGGGGAATAATCTGTCGGTGGGGCAAAAACAATTGCTGGGGCTGGCGCGCGTGCTGGTCGAACGTCCGCAAATTTTAATTTTGGACGAAGCGACGGCCAATATTGATTCCGGTACCGAGCAGGCGATTCAGCGTGCGTTGGTCTCCGTTCGCCAGCATACGACGCTTGTCACTATTGCTCACCGCCTGTCGACTATCGTTGAAGCAGACACCATTTTAGTTCTGCACCACGGGCGCGTTGTGGAACGCGGAACGCATGAGCAGTTACTTTCTGCTCGCGGGCGTTACTGGCAAATGTACCAGCTCCAGCTAGCCGGTAAGGAGCTTCACGATGAGGCTGCGGCGGATACGGAATGCACCTGAGGCAGCCATCCTGCCAGTTTCTATCCGTTACGTCTCGAAGCGTCATGCTCAGGGCCGGGTAACGGGGTGAACGCAGTGCGATATCCTGCATCCTGGCGCAAAGATACGGGGAATCGGTGGCTTTGCAAAACTGCGTGTAACGATTAACGTAGCGCATCACTCCCCCGGCGTTGCTCTTTAGGGCAGCAAGACCGGTTAAAAGCGCACTAATAGAGTGCGGTTTTTTATGATGTGCCGAAAAATATCCCGCGGGCACCCCCCAGCAATTGCCAGGCTCGGCCGTAGTGTTTTGGAATTTTATTTTTTACGTAACCGCCAGCAACTCTTTTTCCGGTGCGTTGATAAGATTCCTTTCTGTGACAGCATGCCGCTCCCCACGCCGCTTTCAATGATATTGGGCTGTTTACCCTCCCTGCTTGCCATGCCAAAAATCTCCTGCAATTAACCGTACTGCTATAAGCCAGGCTCTTTACATAAGCAGCATTGGCATTCCCTTTGCTTTATCTGTGATGTTAGCCGTTTCGACGGCGTTTGAGTGCGGTGAGGGCAAGTGATGAAACTGATCAGCGCGGTGATTAAACCATTCAAACTTGAAGATGTGCGTGAAGCACTTTCTTCGATCGGAGTCCAGGGGCTGACTGTAACGGAGGTGCGGGGTTTTGGCCGTCAGAAAGGGCACGCTGAGCTATATCGCGGTGCGGAATACAGCGTGAATTTTTTACCGAAAGTTAAAATCGATATTGCCGTCGCCGACGATCAATTTGAAGACGTCGTTGAGGTTATCAGCCAGGCCGCGCGTACCGGGAAAATCGGTGATGGAAAAATTTTCGTCACCGATCTGCAGCGGGTAGTGCGTATTCGCACTGGTGAGGTGGACGATGCTGCTTTATAGCCTTCGAAACGGGAGTAATATGATGAACAAAGTGACTCTGGTGTGTGCTGCTGCGGTCTGTCTGGGGCATATTGGCGCTGCGCAGGCGGCTTTGGCGGATAAAGCAGATAATGGGTTTATGATGATTTGTACTGCGCTGGTATTATTCATGACAGTGCCGGGGTTGGCTCTGTTTTATGGCGGCCTTATCCGCGCCAAAAGCGTGCTATCGGTGCTGACGCAAATTACCGTTACTTTTGCGCTAGTGTGCGTGCTGTGGGCGGTTTACGGATATTCTTTAGTCTTCGCCGCAGGCAATCGCTTCTTTGGCGATGCAGGCTGGGTGTTACTTAAAGGGATTACGCCGGCCGCGGTAACGGGCAGCATCAATCAGTATATTCACGTGGCCTTTCAGGGCTCCTTCGCCTGTATCACCGTTGGGCTCGTCGTCGGTGCGCTGGCTGAGCGGGTTCGTTTTTCTGCGGTGCTCATTTTTTCAGTTATATGGTTGACGCTTTCTTACCTGCCCATTGCGCATATGGTTTGGGGCGGTGGGCTTTTGGGGCAACGCGGCGCGCTGGATTTTGCCGGCGGTACGGTGGTCCATATTAACGCCGCCGCAGCTGGATTGGTGGGCGCTTACCTGATTGGTCGCCGCACCGGATATGGTAAAGAGGCTTTTAAACCGCATAACCTGCCGATGGTCTTTACCGGAACGGCGATTCTTTACGTAGGTTGGTTTGGATTTAATGCCGGATCTGCCGGGGCGGCGAATACGCTTGCTTCGCTGGCGTTCATTAATACGGTGATGGCAACCGCAGCGGCCGTCTTAGGCTGGGTTTTTGGCGAATGGGGGCTCCGCGGTAAGCCTTCACTACTCGGCGCCTGTTCCGGGGCGATAGCCGGGCTGGTGGGTATTACCCCGGCCTGTGGATATGTTGGTCCGGGTGGGGCGCTGGTGATTGGCGCAGTTTCCGGGATGGCCGGACTGTGGGGCGTGACAATCCTAAAACGCTGGCTGCGGGTTGACGATCCCTGCGATGTTTTTGGCATACACGGCGTTTGCGGTATCGCAGGCTGCCTGCTTACCGGCGTTTTTTCGGCAGCCTCGTTAGGCGGCGTGGGATACGCAAAAGGCGTCGTGATGGGACAGCAATTGCTCATCCAGCTGGAAAGCGTGGGGCTGACGATTATCTGGTCCGCTGCGGTGGCATTCATTGGCTATAAAGTCGCTGATAGGATAGTCGGCCTGCGGGTGACGGAAGAACAGGAGCGTGAAGGGCTTGATATTAACGATCATGGCGAAAATGCCTATAATCCCTAAGGTATCATTAGGCCATTTGGTTTCGCCGCCGCTCCTTTTCAGAAAACAACGAGCTCGACCCTGTTATTAGGGCTCCGGAAAAATAAAAAGCGCAAACGCGCTTTTTATTGTTTATCCCCGCATGAATACCACCTCTTATGGAGGTGGTCAGCAATAAGTTGGCTCTGCCAATAATGCGACTTGTGGGAAAATCTGAATCTGTTATCCCTAAACCGATAAGCATTTACCGTGAGTAAATCCCAGAGACATCTCTTGTGCTCTGGTGCTGTCAATATCATATCGTATGGACACCCGGTTACCGATTCGCATCCTCAGGAATAATGTTGGAAAAGAGGTCTGTAAGCAGATAAGGCTCTCAGGCGAGCAGCCCGGGATAGAAGTGGCAGCGCTGAATGTTCAGATAGCTCATGTCCATTTACCGGTAAAAGCCCCGCCGCGTCTTTCTGTTTCACATGTGATTGGTCATTCGAAAGGTAAAACAGCCTTTAGGCTGTTCAGTAATTTCCCTGCCTGCGGAAGACACTTTTGGGGAAATCGCTTTTGGGCACGGGGTTACTGCGTAGATATCGCAGGTATAAATGAAGAAATGAGAAGAAAGTACGTGAAGTATCAGGAAAAGCATGAAGCTGAAGAGAGCCAGCTTCCACTAAAAGAGGGGCGAAGGGAAGGCTCTCAGAGTCTGAACTGAGTACGCCCCTGTGGGGCGATAAAAAAACCACCTGTTATGCCGGTGGTTTTTATATTACAGAGCACCCACCTGCTTTGGAATTCAGCGCGCGTCAGGCGCTTTCATGACGCCGGATAACGCCTTCCTGCACCGAAGAGGCGATTAATTCGCCGCGCTGGTTATAGAATTCGCCGCGAACAAAACCGCGCGCACTGGATGCTGAGGTGCTTTCAACGTCATAGAGCAACCAGTCGTTAATATCGAAAGGGCGGTGGAACCACATTGAATGATCGATGGTGGCAACCTGCATATCTGGCTCCAGAAATCCAATACCGTGAGGCTGCAGCGCGACGGGTAAAAAGTTAAAATCCGAGGCATAGCCCAGCAAATATTGGTGTATGCGTAAATCATCCGGAACTACGCCGTTCGCGCGTAGCCATACCTGGCGGGAGGGTTTGTCAACGTGGCCTTTTAGCGGATTGTGGAAGATCACCGGGCGGATTTCCAGCGGCTTTTCGAGTAAGAATTTTTCGCGGATCGGTAGGGGGAGATGCGGTGCTAATGAGTGGGCGATGTCCGTTTCAGACAACAGCGTTTCGGGCGCTGGCGCATCAGGCATCGTTTTTTGATGCTCAAAGCCGGGCTCCCGGGCCTGGAAAGAGGCCGTCATGTAAAAAATAGGTTTGCCGTGCTGGATAGCGGCGATCCGGCGAGCGCTGAAACTGTTGCCGTCACGAAGTATTTCAACGTCATAAATAATAGGTTTTCGCGTATCGCCCGGGCGTAAAAAATAGCTGTGGAAAGAGTGCACCAGCCTGTCTGCTGCTACGCTTTCCTTTGCGGCGGAGAGCGCCTGGCCGACGACCTGTCCTCCAAACACTCTGCGTAGCCCAAGATCCTCGCTTTGACCGCGAAACAGGCCTTCTTCTATTTTCTCAAGCTGCAATAGCGCCAAAAGATGGGTTAATGCCTGGCTCATGATAGTCCCCAACGGAAAATTACGCTTACTGCAAAGTATACCGCAGTTTACTCGGTATAGCAGAACGGTAACCTCCTGATGTATACCGGGTTGACGGGCAGCTATAAAATAGTTGTGCCATACTTAAAAGCTAAAACATACCGTTCAGGCAATGCCTGTATTGGGCGTTTTAACGGTATATTCATTAAAAAGAGGCCGGCTTCAGGTCGCAACTAGACCAAAGTTTTAGGCTGAGCAACGGATGATTTTGGAGAAGAGAATGAAACTCGTATATGTATTTACAGGTTTAGCTGTCGCGGTGGCGACTGTCGGCTGCGCGCAGAATAAAGGTATTGATACCAATGTTCAGACGGCAAATTCCAACGCTGTGGCCGTCGGCAATACCGGGACTGCCGCAACCAATATCCGGATGCCTAATGTGTCCGGGTCAATATGGATACGCCAGAAAGTGGCATTGCCGCCAGATGCCGTTCTAACTGTGACATTATCAGATGCTTCGCAGGCTGATGCGCCATCGAAAATTATTGCGCAGCGTGCCGTGCTTACCGCTGGAAAACAAGCGCCTTTCAGCTTTGTGTTACCGTTTGACCCCGCCCAGGTTCAGCCCAAAGCGCGTATTTTGCTAAGCGCTGCAATTACAATGAAAGATAAGCTTGCTTTTGTGACGGATTCTGTACAGCCAGTGGTTAATAACGGTTCAACTAAAGTTGACCTTACCCTGGTACCCGTCGCGCATACGGCTTTACCGATGCAACAAGGCGGCGGAGCAGCGACGACGGTGCCGGCCACTTCACCAACCCAGATAACCCCATCATCGGCGGTGCCAGCGCCCCAGAGCTATTAGTAGTCAGCTAGCCATAAGGGGGCTTCAGCTCCCTTATATTTTCCCGCCCGCTTAAATACTCATACGTCGGCTAATTTTGAAAACACCCGCTAAGCGAATGGTGGTGCTATCAGGCGCGGATTGTAGTCAGTGCAATCGGCACGCTAATGATGAAATGCAGAGGATAGGGCGAATGGCAATGGTGTTTTACGCTCTTTGCCTATGAATAGCGCCAGCGATAACGCTCTAAATCTATTACTCCTTTTCCCGACACTTGCACGCCTTCAGCCAGCAGTGCCTGGCGCTGGCGCATAAGATCGGGGCCAGCCAGTGAAATCGTGCCGCTTCGATTTACCACCCGGTGCCAGGGAAGCTTGCTGCCTTCTGGCAGGCGTTTTAATACACCGCCTACCTGACGCGCAGCCCGTGGCGATCCTGCCAGACTGGCAACCTCTCCGTAGGTGGTCACTTTTCCTTCAGGAATGGCGGCCACAATCTGATAAACCCGTACGGCGAATGGTGCATCGTATTCCATTTTAAGTCCCCGTTTAGTCTCGCGAACAGCATAAACAGGTGCGCGAAAAGAGTGAAGGGGAGTGCGCAATAAAACATCATCCGGGATAGCACGTCTTGCAATTGATAAGTACAGCATGGATAATGCCGCCTGCGCCTGTAAAGCAGAACATTACAGGCCCTCAATGGGGACGCTGTTGGTTCTCCCGCAACACTAATCTGTGGACTCGGTCAGGTCCGGAAGGAAGCAGCCGCAGCAGATGACGTGTGTGCCGGGATGTCGCTGGCAGCGTCCCCACCTATTTCCTCCCTTGCCTGGCGCTTCTCTTTGCGTATTCGTTTTTCTCCTGTGCGAAAATGTCAGAACGATCTATTGTTGGTTACAGACACGGCAAGCGTATTACTTACAGCCATTCAGCCTCAATCATCCTGATAGAGGATATGGCTCTTGCAGAATGTGAATAGATTAAGTGCTTTAATAAATTGCCGTACTAGAATGATTTCTATTAAACGATAAATAGAATGAATGTATCGCGAGTGTCGTGCTAAAACACGTTAAATACTAAGATAAAAAAATAATAATGAAATCACTTTTTGTTATATGCGTGTAGTCTGATGTTTCTATATATGAGTATGATAGTAACTTATTCAGTTTATTTGCTGATATATTCGTGCTGCCATGTTTGTAAGGAGTGTTCATAATAATGAAGTGAACTAATATTGATTGATAAACTTATTCAATAAATAAAACACCTGAATCATTATGGTGAAAAATATAGTCTGATAAGGAAATGCTTAATATTTTCGTCGAGAGGCGAGGTTAATTGACAAGATGAAACCTGGCAGTTAAACCATTTTAAGAAAGTGGGAATGGTAGATGCGTATAATCCATACAGGCCGGCGCAGACGCTCACATTAAACACGGAGATAACGTACAGCCTGTTTTCCTCAACATTCAGTGCCTGTAATTACTCAGGCAAATCATTTCATCATAATAAGCTGTGGGCTAACTTAGCGAACAAACTTCCATACGGTGGAGGGTATTTTATCGTAAAGCTTGTTCATTGTTAGCTCTGCGAGACGATGATCGGCCGCTGAATAGAAAACTGCCAATTCATTATCTGAAAGTTCATATTTGTTTTTTTCGATAACACGTTCCAGTGTATCGATAGTCTGACAGCGTCTTAAACGCATAAGATAATCTGTTTTGGTCAGGGGCTTTGCTGCCATACTTCACCTCAAGTGCTTTATATTTTATTAAAATGACAAAGTTACCGGATTACCCCGGCTTTCATTAATGAAACACTGAAACAGACGTTTCCCGGATCTGCGCCACCGCTGTAATTCCTGAGTATTAATGCTGCTATTACTCAGAAGTACAAAAGTGTCGTCCAGATATTCATCTATTTGTTCAGTCAATTTACTGCTGTCATCGTGCTTAATCTTGTAATTAAGTGCGAAGGCCGCTACGTGTTCAATCAAATCATTCAACTGTAGATTAATAGCTGAAGTAGGATCATTAACCCAGCCGCTTTTTCTCTCACCGAGACTGGCAAGGCAATCATGATACAGGTTTTCACAAAGAAATTTAAGCTGCGCTATATCATGCCGTTTTGGTGAGTATTCGTCCATATATTTTCCCCTTTTACCGTTAAAAACGGATAAATACCATGATGGGGTGAACACACCGTATACAACGCCGCTTTTAGGCCGACGTATGTATAGTTCAATTATAAAACACAGTTTGCAGCTTTTCCTCTTTCTATTACGAAAAATTACAAATATTGCCAGCGCTGATAACGCTTATGACCATAGGCAGTAACAGGAGCTTTGTTAAATATTTCTTCTGAAAATAACCATCTAAATCATTGGGTTGTGAATGTTTTGTTGTTAAGTCAATTTTATCGTTAACTACGCGTTTCTGCTTTTTGAGTGAAGGGAATATTTTTATTCATGCATATGATTAATGTATTTGTGGAATCAGGAGAATTTCTTTTTTAGTTATGAGCGGTAAAAATGCGATTTTCGATAAAAAACAGTTGCAGGTCTACTGAGCAATCCTTATTCCCTTTTACTGCGGGTACCGCTTTACTGCAAGTGCTGCACCAAAGGCGAAAGGCTGTGTAGTCGGTTTGTCAAAACACGCACTCGGCTATGCAAGCGGCTATGGCTATGTAAGAGGAATATTTTATTGTTTGAGATTTAACTTATCGAGATTTATGGCATTAATTAATTTGATAAGCACAGGGAATCAACCAGCATAGTTAAAATGTACGATTAAAAGAAAGGCCGCATAAGCGGCCTTTCAATTATAAAGGAAGTATTATTCCTTTTTATCGGAGAGTTGGTGCGAATGTTCCAGGTCTTCGCCTTTGCGGCTAAAGCGACGGCGCACTACGACAAAGAACACTGGCACGAAAAATATCGCCAATATAGTTGCCGTTACCATGCCACCCATTACGCCAGTGCCGACAGCGTTCTGTGCACCAGATCCAGCTCCGGTACTCAGCACCAGCGGCATTACACCCAGAATAAACGCCAGTGACGTCATCAGAATGGGTCGTAAACGCATACGGACGGCCTCTAGCGTTGCCTCAATGAGACCTTTCCCTTCTTTATCCATTAAGTCTTTGGCGAATTCGACGATAAGAATCGCGTTTTTCGCCGACAGACCGATGGTGGTGAGCAGCCCCACCTGGAAATAAACGTCATTTGTCATTCCTCTAAGGGTAGCGGCAATTAAGGCGCCGATAATGCCGAGTGGAACAACGAGCATGACGGAAAACGGGATTGACCAGCTTTCATACAGTGCGGCAAGGCACAGGAATACAACGATCAGGGAGATGGCATACAGCGAAGGCGCCTGGTTCCCGGATAGCCGTTCCTGATAGGAAAGCCCCGTCCAGTCATAGCCAACCCCTGAAGGTAATTTACTTGCCAGCTGCTCCATCATAGCCATTGCTTCGCCGGTACTTTTCCCGGGAGCGGTCTGCCCAAGTATCTCCAGAGAAGGCAAGCCGTTATAGCGCTCCAGGCGTGGAGAACCGTATTCCCAGTGGCCATTGGCAAAGGTACTGAACGGTACCATTTGTCCATTTCCGCCTCTGACATACCATTTACTGATATCATCCGGCAGCATACGGTAAGGCGCATCGCCCATAATGTAGACTTTTTTCACGCGTCCGCGATCGATAAAGTCGTTGACATAACTGCCGCCCCAGGCCGCACCGAGTGTAGAATTAATATCCTGAATCGATACACCCAGTGATTGCGCTTTTTCCTGGTCAACTTCAATTTTGTACTGCGGCGTATCTTCCAGCCCGTTTGGACGCACTGCAGCCAGCGTTCCCGGCTGTTGTGCGGCCATGCCAAGCAGCTGATTACGCGCCTGCATCAGTTTATCGTGACCGAGGTTTGCCTGATCGATCAGCTCAAAGTCAAAGCCGGTTGCGGTGCCGAGTTCGATGATAGCCGGCAGGTTAAAAGCAAACACCATCGCATCTTTGATTTGAGAGAAAGCGCCCATGGCCCGACCGGTAATGGCGTCGACTTTATTATCCACTCCGGGGCGCTCACCCCAGTCTTTCAGACTCACAAACGCCAGACCGGTATTTTGTCCGCGGCCAGAAAAACCGAAACCATTTACTGTAAAGACGGATTTCACATTAGCTTTCTCTTTAGTGAGAAAGTAATTGGTCACGTTATCCAGTACTTTCTGCGTCCTTTCCTGCGTTGCCCCCGTAGGGAGCTGTGCCTGAACGAGGAATACCCCCTGGTCTTCGTCTGGCAGGAACGAGCTTGGCAGGCGAACGAATAAAAACGCCATGCCCACAACTATTAGCAAATAGAGCAGTAAATACCGGCCGGTTCCACGTAAAATATTGCCTACGCTATCCGTATAGTGGTTCGTGCTTTTATCGAACATACGGTTAAACCAGCCGAAAAAGCCTTTTTTATCGTCCCCGTGATCCCCTTGCTTCACCGGTTTTAGGAGCGTTGCGCACAGTGCGGGGGTTAAAATCATGGCAACAATGACTGAGAGCGCCATCGCTGAAACGATTGTAATAGAGAATTGACGATAAATTGCGCCGGTTGCGCCGCCAAAGAATGCCATCGGGATAAATACCGCTGAAAGCACCATGGCGATACCCACCAGTGCGCCCTGAATTTGCCCCATCGATTTTCGCGTGGCTTCTTTCGGCGGCAGGCCATCTTCCATCATTACGCGTTCGACGTTTTCAACCACTACAATGGCGTCATCTACGAGAAGGCCTATCGCCAACACCATCGCAAACATCGTTAACGTATTTATCGAGTAGCCAAATGCTGCGAGTATGGCAAATGTTCCCAACAGCACTACCGGTACTGCAATGGTAGGAATTAGCGTAGCGCGCAAATTTTGCAGGAACAAATACATTACGATGAACACTAGCACGATAGCTTCGAGCAGGGTTTTCACAACTTCAAAGATAGATATTTTTACGAACGGGGTGGTGTCGTAAGGTGAAACTACCTCCAGGCCATGAGGAAAATAGGGTTTAAGCTTTTCGATTTCCGCACGCACGGCGTTTGCGGTATCCAGTGCGTTCGCGCCGGTAGCGAGCTTAATACCAAGCCCGGAAGCCGGATGCCCGTTAAATTGCGCGATGACGTCGTAGTTTTCTCCGCCCAGCTCAATTTTTGCGACGTCGCGTAAACGAACCTGTGACCCGTCCTGATTAACCTTCAGCATTATTTTGCCAAACTCATCCGTTGAGGTCAGGCGAGTCTGGGCAATAATAGAAGCATTAAGCTGCTGTCCTTTAACCGGCGGAGTTCCGCCGAGCTGCCCGGCGGCAACCTGCGCATTCTGAGATCGGATTGCGGCGGCAACGTCGGCCGGTGTCAGGGAATAGTTATTCAGTTTGTTCGGATCCAGCCAGATACGCATTGCGTACTGAGAACCGAAAAGTTGCACGTCACCCACGCCAGAAGTACGGCTGACGGGATCTTTTATCGTAGAGCCAACGAAGTCCGCAATATCGTCCTGGTTCATGGTGCCATCGGTATTGATAAAGCCTAATACCATCAGGAAGCTACTGGATGATTTCTTAACGCTTATCCCCTGTTGCTGCACCTCCTGCGGCAACAGCGGCATGGCGAGCTGCAATTTATTTTGCACCTGAACCTGGGCGATATCGGCGTTGGTGCCGGTATCGAAGGTCAGCGTAATTTGCACGGTACCCGATGAGTCGCTGTTAGAGGACATATACATCAGGTTATCGATGCCGTTCATATTCTGTTCGATAACCTGGGTTACAGTATCCTGTACCGTTTTTGCATCCGCCCCAGGGTAAACGGCTGATATGTCCACTGAAGGCGGCGCAATCGTAGGATATTGCGCGACGGGGAGCTTCAGTATCGCTAACGCCCCTGCCAGCATAATAATGATCGCGATAACCCATGCAAAGATGGGCCGATCGATAAAGAACTTAGCCATGTCTTAACGGCTCCTGTTTTTAGTTAAGACTGTTTCTGTGCGGTTGCTTCACCTGCGCCAGATTGGGTCTTGCTGTCTGCCTGGACTTCCGAGGCTTTAACTGGAATGCCGGGTTTAATTTTTTGCAGACCGGTCACAATCACCTTATCGCCGGCCTGCAATCCCTTGGTTACCAGCCATTTATCGCCAATTGCCTGGCTAACGCCCACCTGGCGGATTTCAACTTTATTATCCTTGCCCACTACCATGGCTGAAGCATCGCCGCGCGGCGTGCGGGTAATACCCTGCTGGGGCACTAACAGCGCATTCGGATTCGTTCCCTCTTCCAGCATGGCGCGCACAAACATTCCCGGTAGCAGCGTATGATCGGGGTTGGGGAATATAGCCCGCAGCGTAATGGAACCAGTAGTTTGATCGACGGTAACATCTGAAAATTCTAACGTACCCGCCTGCGAAATAGTGATACCGTCAGCGGTTGTCAGTTTTACCGGCACTTTGCCTGATTGCTGCTGCAGTGTTCCATTGGTCATTTCCTGTTTCAATCGCAGGAAATCATTGCTCGACTGTGTGACATCAACGTAAATCGGATCCAGTTGCTGCACGGTTGCCATTGCAACGCTTTGACCATTTTGCACCAGCGCGCCTTCCGTTACTGAAGATTTGCCGATACGCCCGGAAATGGGGGACGTGACTTTGGTATAAGCGAGGTTGATTCGCGCATTCTCTACCGCCGCTTTAGCGGCAATGACGGCAGCGTCAGCCTGTCTGGCATCCGCCTGCGCGGTATCGAACTCCTGACGGCTGATATATTGCGTTCCCAGTAACTTTTGATATCGGCTAAGCGTTACGTGAGCAATATTTGCACTGGCCTGGGCTTTGGCAAGATCGCCTTTTGCGCTTTCATACGAGGCCTGGTAGGGCGCCGGATCAATTTGATACAGTGAAACACCCGCTTTTATATCGCTGCCTTCCACAAAATTACGTTTCAGGATGATGCCACTCACCTGAGGACGGACTTCCGCAACGCGATAGGCATTCGTGCGTCCTGGCAATTCCGTTGTTACCTTAAGAGGCTCGCTTTTAAGCGTGACGACGCCGACTTCCGGTGCCTGGGCTGATTGTTGCTGAGATTTTTCATCATTACATCCTGTAAGCGCTAAGCTGCCTGAGAGCATTAGAACGACTGCCAGAGGCGACAATCCTCTGTTTTTGTTCATAGGTAAACCTCGAGTGTCCGATTCCAAAGTTTGATCAATGGTCAAAAGTCAAAAACCCATTGCTGCGTTTATATTCTCGTCGTGCTATGGTACATACATTCACAAATGTATGTAAATCTGACACCAGTAAATCTCCCAATTCATGGCACGAAAAACCAAACAACAGGCGCAGGAGACGCGTCAGCACATTCTTAATGTTGCGCTGCGGCTGTTTTCAGAACAGGGCGTTTCGGCCACCTCACTGGAAAATATTGCCAAAGCCGCTGGGGTTACCCGGGGGGCTATTTACTGGCATTTTCGTAATAAGTCAGACTTATTTAATGAAATCTGGGCGCTGTCAGAGTCCAATATTGGCGATTTAGAAGTTGAGTATCGGGCAAAATTCCCCGACGATCCACTGTCGGTACTCCGGGAATTGCTGATTTATATCCTGGAAACCACCGTGACGGAAGAACGACGGCGTCTGATGATGGAAATCATCTTCCATAAATGCGAATTTGTCGGCGAGATGGCGGCAGTCCAACAGGCGCAGCGTAGCTTATATATGGAAAGCTTCGATAGAATCGAAGGTACGCTAAAAAATTGCTGTGAGGCCGGTATGCTGCCAGCGGATTTAATCACGCGTCGGGCAGCAATATTAATGCGCTGTTATATCACGGGCATCATGGAAAGCTGGCTGTTTGCGCCGGCTTCTTTCAATCTCCATAAGGAGGCCCGGGATTACGTGGCAATATTATTAGAAATGTATCAATACTGCCCCTCTTTACGCCGCAGCGCATAGCGCATTGCTACTTCGCATTCCTGAGCTATGCTATTCTGCTTGAAAATTGCGCCTCTACTAAGTACTGCGACAGGTTGCGTCACACATTATGACTGAACAGCATAATATCGCCCGATGCCAGGCCGTCACGGCATGGCTCATCGCTATTTTCCTGATAATGATAAGCGGAGCTGCTTTTGCAGATGTGCAAAACGGCGATCTTCCTGCTCGCGCGGACATACAGCGCCAGCTTGATACGCTGAATAAACAAAAAAACCTTACCGCGCAGGATAAACGCATGCAGCAGGATCTGGCGGAAACGCTGGAAGTGCTTGATAAAATTGAACGCGTTAAACAGGAAGCGAGTCAGCAGCATACCCAAATCGCCCAGGCGCCGGGGAAAATGCGTGCAGCGACCAACGCGCTGGAAAGGCTAAGCCGGCAGGGAGCTTCTTCGGAGGCTGGCAGTAATTTGGCGCAGCTCCCGCTGCGCTCCCTTGAATCGCGCGTTGCCCAGACGCTGGATGATTTACAAAGCGCGCAAAGCGATCTATCGACCTTCAATAGCCAGCTTGTCTCGTTACAAACTCAGCCCGAACGCGTTCAGAATGCGTTGTATAATGCCACCCAGCAATTGCAACAAGTGCGTAATCGAATGAATGGTTCGCTGGCGGGGGAAGAACTGCGCCCCGCCCAACAGGGGCTACTTCTGGCTCAGCAGTATTTGCTGAACGCACAGATTGAACAACAGCGCGATAGCCTGCAGGGAAATACCATGCTGCAGGACGCGCTGCAAAAACAGCGTGATTACACCAACCTGCGTATTTCGCACCTTGAGCACCAACTTCATTTGCTTCAGGCGGCGCTTAACAATAAACGCTTAACGCTGACCGAAAAAACGGCGCAGGAAGCGGTGACGACTGACGATGCGGGCAGCGTCCAGAATAATCCGCTGGTCAGGCAGGAGCTTGACATCAATCATCGCCTCAGCGAGCGTCTCATCGATGCGACCCAGCAGGGCAATACGCTGGTACAGCGCAATATTCAGGTGAAAACCTGGCTCGATCGCATGCTGCAATCGGAACGCAACCTTAAAGAGCAAATTGCCGTGCTCAAAGGCAGCCTGCTGCTGTCGCGTATTTTGTATCAGCAGCAACAGCGATTGCCTTCAGCCGCAGATATGGAAGATATGAGCAACCATATTGCCGATCTGCGCCTGGAACAATTTGATATTAACCAGCAGCGCGATGCGCTATTTCAGGGCGATGCTTACGTCAATAATCTGGTGCACGATAGTAAACAGATTACGGCGAGAAACGTTAAAGCGGCGCTGCTGGACGTGGTCGATATGCGGCGTGAACTATTAGATCAGCTTAATAAACAGTTGGGTAATCAACTGATGCTGGCCATTAATCTGCAAATGAATCAGCAGCAATTGATGAGTTCCAGCGAGCGCCTTGAAAAAACGCTGACTCAGCAGATTTTCTGGGTCACCTCCAATAAGCCAATGGACTGGGAGTGGATAAGAAATTTCCCGGGTGCACTGCGGGGGCAGCTTGAGGGAATGCACATTTCAACGGCGCAGCCGCCGTCGCGCCGATCATTGCCGCTGATACTGTTGCTGGCGCTGCCATTATTGCTGGCCGCATCAATTATTCGCTGGCGTCAGCGCTGGATCAAACAGCGCCTGGAAGCTCTGGCTGCGGATGTAGGGCAGCTACGGCGCGATAGTCAACTGCATACGCCAAAAGCGCTTTTTATGACCTACGCGCGCGTTCTGCCGCTGAGCCTGGTCATTTTGGCCTGTGGTCTGATAATTCTGCAGCTTCGGCTTAATATCAGCGAACTTCTGTGGAGTTTCAGTAAAGAGTTGGCGCTCTTCTGGCTTATTTTTGGCGCCATCTGGAGAATGCTGGAGCCAGACGGCGTTGCAGTGCGGCACTTTATGGTCGCGCCTGCGCAAACCCGCCATTACCGCCGCCAGATAGGCCGTATTGGTTTTGCGCTATTGCCGCTGCTCTTTTGGTCCGTGGTTGGCGCGCAGTCGCCCCTGCATTTAATGAATGACGTGCTCGGGCAGTGCATGGTCTTCCTGAACTTACTGCTGATCGCCGGATTATTAATGCCAATGTGCCGGGATGCCTGGCGTGATAAAACCTCTCACAGTATCCGGCTGGCGACCCTGATAGTGCTGGCACTGGTGCCCATTGGGCTACTGGTGCTAACGGCAATGGGCTATTTTTACACCACGCTGCGTCTGGCGCATCGCTGCATAGATTCGGTTTACCTGGTGCTACTGTGGAACCTGCTTTATCAGACGGTACTACGCGGTTTGAGCGTCGCTGCTCGTCGCATTGCCTGGCGCCGCGCGCTGGCGCGCCGCGAAACAATGTCCAAAGACGGGGCCGAGGGCGCGGAGCCGGTGGAAGAACCACCGCTGGGGCTGGATCAAGTCAACCAGCAAACGCTGCGCCTGACAACGCTTGGTATGTTAGCGCTGTTTTGTGTGGCATTCTGGGCGATTTGGTCGGATTTGATTACCGTATTCGCCTATTTAGATAGCGTTGTACTGTGGCGATACACCGCGATGGAAAGCGGCGTGAGCGTGATGAATAATGTCACAATGGGAAGTTTGCTGTTCGCGCTGCTGGCTTTTACGCTGGCCTGGATGTTAATTCGTAACCTGCCAGGGCTGCTGGAAGTATTAGTACTTTCCCGCCTGCAGATGCGGCAGGGCTCGTCTTACGCTATTACCACGATCCTCAACTATGTGATTATTGCCGCCGGCGCAATCGCCGTGTTTGGCTCTTTGGGGATCTCGTGGGATAAATTGCAGTGGATGGCGGCCGGGCTATCCGTCGGTCTGGGCTTTGGTTTGCAGGAAGTCTTC
This sequence comes from Erwinia sp. HR93, assembly GCF_034555055.1. Taxonomy (NCBI): domain Bacteria; kingdom Pseudomonadati; phylum Pseudomonadota; class Gammaproteobacteria; order Enterobacterales; family Erwiniaceae; genus Erwinia; species Erwinia sp. HR93. Next base: position 66,040 of record NZ_JAXUDP010000002.1, on the reverse strand, counting down.
GGCAACTTTATTTCCGGGTTGATAATCCTGTTTGAGCGGCCTATCCGCATCGGAGATACCATTACTATCGGCACTTATTCCGGTACCGTCAGTAAAATTCGCATTCGCGCTACCACTATTATCGACTTTGACCATAAAGAGATAATTGTTCCCAATAAAGCGTTTGTGACAGAGCGCCTAATTAACTGGTCCCTTAGCGATACCATCACGCGCCTGGTAATCCGACTGGGCGTTGCCTACGGTTCGGATCTGGACAAAGTGAAAGCGCTATTGCTGCAGGCGGCTGAGGATCATCCAAAAGTGATGCACGATCCTCAGCCACAGGTGTACTTTCAGACCTTCGGGCAAAGCTCACTGGATCATGAACTGCAGTTTTACGTGCGGGAGCTTGGGGATCGCAGCACCACGCTTGATGCGGTAAATCGAACCATTGACCAATTATGCCGGGACAATGGTATTGATATCGCTTTTAATACCCTTGAAGTCCATCTGCGCAATGAAAAAGGCGAGGAACTGGCAGAAGTGGTGCAGGATGCAGAAAAAACGGTGGGGCGACAGGAAACCCGCGATGAAGACCGCTCATCCTGACGAAGCCTGCTCGGCGCGCTGTTTTCGCAGATAGTCTTCGCGCACAATGTCCAGGGCGGCAAGCGCAGTCTGCGTTGGAATAGCGTGCTGCTCCAGCAGCATAATTAAATCGACGGCCAATTTTACTTCGTCCGGAGCTTGTTTCAGAGACATATAACCTCACTGAATGCCCGCTATGCAGGCGTAGAAATACTGTTTTTACAGGCGCCTGCGTCAGGCCGACGCGGCGATACCGATGCATAAGCGTAGGCGCGTAAAATAGCGCGAAACGATCAATGCCCCGCGTGACGCTCAAGTACCTGGGTGATTCGGGTTAACGCCTCGCGGCAGCGGGCAATGCGCCCATCCAGCGTTTCAAGCTCGCGCTGCAGCCGCTGCTGCTCATCCAGCCGCGTTACCTGCGTTAACCGCTGCCGCCGCTCTTGCTGCATCGCCAGCAGGCGATGCTCATAATCCTGATGCTTCACCAGCCTTGCGTTTAGCGTCGTGCTGTTACGACTTACGTCATAGCGACGCAAATGCCAGGTTGCCAGTTCACGCTGTAGCGCCGCAATTTGCGCAGTTATCCTTTCTGCAAGCCAGCCAAGCCGTTCCCGCTGTTGAGCCTGGGCGGCATGCCGGATATGAAGCAAGTTGGCATTTATCTCCTGCATATACTGGCCTAATTGCGTTCCACGCGAATAAAATAACTGTTTATCAAAACGCGGGCGTTGAACCCGATGGGCGGCCAGCGGAGCAACATCGCGAGAAAGCTGCATGATACGTAATTCTAATGCCTCTAATAACCGCGTCGTTTTCATCTTCTCTCGCTGCGGGTAACTGAAGGTGACTGAATAAAGTATCGGTGTGCACCGGAGGATAATGTAATGCCCGCGTTTATTTTACTCATCTTTGGCTGGGTTGCGGTAGCCCTTGCTGCGCTGGGGGCCGCGCTGCCGCTATTGCCAGCCACTCCCTTTTTACTGCTGGCGGCCTGGTGTTTCGCACGTTCTTCGCCGCGATTTCATCGCTGGCTGCTTTACCGCTCTTGGTTTGCGCGTTATTTACAGGCCTGGCAGCGACATCGCGCTATGCCAAAAGGTGCCAAATTTCGTGCGATATGCGTAATCGTACTTTCTTTTAGCGTCTCTATTATTTTGCTGCCCTCAGTGTGGCTGCGCCTGCTGCTGCTGATGGTTTTGGCGGCGCTACTGCTGTTTATTTGGCGAATCCCGGTGGTTGATGAAGAACAATAAAACTGGCGATGTGCGTCGACGGCGGTTGCAATTGTGGCGCTCAGCCAGTAAATTCTGGCGTTTTCGATCGTAGCGCGCTGCGCACCGGGCCGGCCACTATCGGCTCCATGCTGTGCGCGCTGTAGGCAGGACCGTTTTTTCAGGCATGTAATTATGACCGCGACAGCGCAGCAGCTTGACTATCTTAAACACAGTATTAAAAGCGTTCAGGACTATCCTAAACCGGGCATTTTGTTCCGCGACGTGACCAGTCTGCTGGAAGATCCCAAAGCCTACGCGCTCAGCATTCAATTGCTGGTGGCGCGTTACAAAGATGCCGGGATCACCAAGGTGGTCGGTACCGAAGCCCGTGGTTTTTTATTTGGCGCACCGGTGGCGCTTGCGCTGGGCGTAGGTTTTGTGCCCGTGCGCAAACCGCGCAAGCTTCCCCGCGAGACCATTAGCGAAAGCTATGAACTAGAGTACGGCACCGATCAATTAGAGATGCACGTTGACGCCATTCGCGCGGGCGACAAAGTGCTCGTCGTCGACGATCTACTGGCGACTGGTGGCACTATCGAAGCGACGGTGAAACTGATTCGCCGCCTCGGCGGCGATGTGCACGACGCTGCATTCATTATGAATTTGTTCGATCTTGGCGGCGAGCAGCGCCTTGAGCAACAAGGGATTCACTGTTATAGCCTGGTGTCTTTTCCCGGCCATTAATTCCCCGCTGCGTCCTCTTTTGGTCACGCGGGTCGTCCCTCGCGTTAGCCTCGCCCATTGGGTGGGGCTGTGTTAGCATAACTCTCCTTTACCCATCTTCCCTGACGTAAGAGCCTATTGCCGATGAGCTACCAGGTGCTGGCCCGAAAATGGCGTCCACAAACCTTTGCCGATGTCGTAGGGCAGCAGCATGTCCTGACGGCGCTTGCCAATGGCCTGAATATGGGCCGCATTCATCATGCTTATCTTTTCTCCGGCACGCGAGGCGTGGGGAAAACCTCTATTGCCCGTTTACTGGCGAAAGGGCTTAACTGCGAGCGCGGCATCACCGCGATTCCCTGCGGCGTATGTGAAAATTGCCGGGAGATAGAGCAGGGACGCTTTGTTGATCTCATCGAAATCGACGCGGCATCGCGCACCAAAGTAGAAGATACGCGTGAATTGCTGGATAACGTTCAGTACGCGCCAGCGCGCGGGCGCTTTAAAGTCTACCTGATAGACGAAGTGCATATGCTGTCGCGGCACAGCTTTAACGCGCTGCTGAAAACCCTGGAAGAGCCGCCAGAGCACGTTAAATTCTTACTGGCGACCACCGACCCGCAGAAGCTGCCGGTTACCATTCTGTCGCGCTGCCTGCAGTTCCATCTCAAAGCGCTGGATGCGGAACAGATCCGCGGCCAGCTTGAGCACATCCTGACTCAGGAACATATCGACCATCAATCCCGGGCGTTACAGTTGCTGGCGCGCGCGGCCGAAGGGAGCCTGCGCGATGCGCTGAGTCTGACCGATCAGGCTATTGCCTCCGGCGAAGGCTCCGTAACGGTTGAGGCCGTCAGCGCGATGTTGGGTACGCTTGACGATACGCAGGCAATAACGCTGATAGAGGCGTTGACGGGCGCGGATGGTGCCCGGGTACTGGCGCTGATTGAGGAGGCCGCCGCCCGCGGCGTCGAGTGGGAGGCGCTACTGGTGGAAATGGCCGGTTTATTGCACCAGATTGCGATGGCGCAGCTTTCTCCCGTTGCGCTGGACAATGCGCCACAGGGCATTGAAAACCGCCTGCGTGAACTGGCGCGTAGCGTGCCGCCCACGGATATTCAGTTGTACTATCAAACGCTGCTGATAGGGCGCAAGGAGCTTCCCTGGGCGCCAGACAGGCGCATGGGCGTTGAAATGACGCTACTGCGGGCGCTGGCGTTTCATCCGCGTCAGCCGTTGCCCGATCCGCAGCCAGACTCGCCTGAAGTGGGCTCATCGATGCCAAGGCACGGCGCGGGCGTGGCTGCGCCCGTGCCGCCGGTGAATCCTCCGATGCCTGCGCCAGTTGAACCTGCGTCCGGTGTTGCGCCGCAGCCGTCCGGCGATCCGCAGCTCGTGGAAAACGGCAGTCTGCCTGATGCGACGAATCAGTTGCTACAGGCGCGCAGTCAACTGCATCGCCAGCAGGGAGCCAGCGGCGCAAAAAAGCTTGAACCGGCGGCGCAGCAGCGTTCCGCGCGGCCGGTGAGTATCTCTGCGCTGGAGCGCCTGGCGTCTGTCACCGAGCGCGGCAAAGCCCGGCAGACAGTACGCGAAAACACGGAAACGCCGGCGAAAAAAGAAGCCTATCGCTGGAAAGCGCAAAATCCTGAAGTTGAGAAAAAAGTCGTTACCGCTACGCCTAAGGCGCTGCGGCGGGCGCTGGAACATGAAAAAACGCCTGAGCTGGCGGCGAAGCTGGCAGCGCAGGCCATTGAGCGCGATGCCTGGGCCGCTGAGGTTAGCCGGTTAACCGTACCGAAGCTGGTGGAACAGGTCGCATTAAATGCCTGGAAAGAGCAGGAAGGCAACCGCGTGTGCCTGCATTTACGTTCATCTCAGCGGCATTTGAATTCTAGCGGGGCACGTCAGGCGCTGGCGGAAGCGCTTAGCGTGCAGTACGGTTCTCCGGTTGAACTGACTATCGTTGAAGATGATAATGCGGAGCAGCGCACCCCGCTGGAATGGCGCCAGGCGATTTATGAAGAAAAACTGGCGCAGGCGCGGGAAGCAATAGCTGCGGATAATAATATCCAAACCCTGTGTCGCTTTTTTGATGCGGATTTGGACGAAGAGAGTATTCGACCCCTTTGACGCGCGGCCTGGCCCTGCGTTGTAACCCTAACGCCGCAGTACGCACATAGCGTGCCGCGGCCCGGACTCAAGAGAGAAAATTATGTTTGGTAAAGGTGGTTTGGGCAACCTGATGAAGCAGGCCCAGCAGATGCAGGAAAAAATGCAGCAGGTGCAGGAAGAAATCGCCAGCATGGAAGTCACCGGTGAATCAGGCGCAGGCCTGGTAAAAATCACCATTAACGGCGCACACAACTGCCGCCGCGTGGAGATTGATCCCAGCCTGATAGAGGATGATAAAGAGATGCTGGAAGACCTGATTGCAGCCGCATTTAACGATGCTGCGCGCCGCGTTGAAGAAACCCAAAAAGAGAAAATGGCTTCAGTCTCTTCCGGCATGCAGCTACCGCCGGGCTTTAAGATGCCGTTCTGATGCAAACCAGTCCATTGCTTTCCCAGTTAATGGAAGCGCTGCGCTGCCTGCCGGGCGTAGGGCCAAAATCTGCACAGCGCATGGCATATGCGCTGTTGCAGCGCGATCGCAGCGGCGGCATGCGTTTATCGCAGGCGCTGTCGCGCGCGATGTCGGAAATTGGCCACTGCGCCGACTGTCGTACATTTACCGAGCAGGAAGTGTGTAATATCTGCGCGAATACCCGCCGTAAGGAAAACGGGCAGATCTGCGTGGTAGAAAGCCCGGCGGATATCTATGCTATTGAGCAGACCGGGCAGTTTTCAGGGCGCTATTTTGTCTTGATGGGGCATCTGTCGCCGCTGGATGGCATTGGTCCTGCTGATATTGGTCTGGATAGACTGGAACAGCGCCTCGAAAGCGAGCCCTTGCACGAAGTTATTCTGGCGACTAACCCGACGGTAGAGGGGGAAGCGACGGCGAATTATATCGCCGAACTTTGTGCGCAGTATGGCGTTGACGCCAGCCGTATCGCCCATGGGGTTCCCGTTGGCGGTGAGCTTGAAATGGTTGACGGCACCACGCTGTCCCATTCGCTGGTTGGTCGCCATAAGATTAGTTTTTAATCAATCGGGGAGAACTTCGCGTTTCCCCGCTTGAAATTCATCTTCCTGTCCCCACTTCTTTCTCAACACATTTTCTTACCACCGTTTAGACCCATGGCTTTCGCGCGCTGGCGTGGAAGCGTAAGGGGATTGTTGAGGTATCAAAACCATGAAAGGACAAGAGACCCGCGGTTTTCAGTCGGAAGTGAAACAGCTCCTGCATCTGATGATCCATTCTCTGTATTCAAACAAAGAAATTTTCCTGCGTGAGCTGATCTCCAACGCCTCTGACGCCGCGGATAAACTTCGCTTTCGCGCGCTGTCTAACCCCGACCTGTACGCAGGCGACGGCGATTTACGCGTGCGTATTTCTTTTGATAAAGAGGCGCGCACGCTGACCATTGATGATAACGGTATCGGCATGACCCGGGATGAAGTTATCGATCATCTCGGGACTATCGCGAAATCCGGTACTAAAGCTTTTCTTGAGTCTATGGGCTCCGATCAGGCGAAAGACAGCCAGCTTATTGGGCAGTTCGGCGTTGGTTTCTATTCGGCATTTATCGTGGCGGATAAAGTCACGGTACGCACTCGTGCCGCGGGTTCCAGCCCTGAAGAAGGCGTATTCTGGGAATCAGCCGGTGAAGGTGAATACACCGTTGCGGATATCACTAAAGAGGGGCGTGGCACGGAAATTACCCTGCATTTGCGTGAAGGCGAAGACGAATTTCTCGACGACTGGCGCGTGCGCAGCATCATCAGTAAATATTCCGACCATATTGCGCTGCCGGTTGAAATTGAAAAACGGGACGAGCAGGATGGCGAAACCACTATCTCCTGGGAGCGCATCAACAAAGCTCAGGCGCTGTGGACTCGCAACAAAGCAGAGATTAAAGACGAAGAGTACATTGAGTTTTATAAACACATCGCGCACGATTTCACCGATCCGCTAACCTGGAGTCACAACCGCGTTGAGGGCAAGCAGGAATACACCAGCCTGCTGTATATCCCGTCACAGGCGCCGTGGGATTTATGGAATCGCGATCACAAACACGGGTTGAAGCTATACGTACAGCGCGTTTTTATCATGGACGATGCCGAACAGTTCATGCCGAATTATCTGCGTTTTGTGCGCGGCCTGATTGACTCTAACGATTTGCCGCTTAACGTATCTCGTGAAATCCTGCAGGATAGCGCCGTCACGCGCAGCCTGCGCGGGGCGCTGACTAAACGCGTACTGCAAATGCTGGAAAAACTGGCCAAAGACGACGCGGAAAAATACCAGACATTCTGGAAAGCGTTTGGGCTAGTAATGAAAGAAGGGCCGGCGGAAGACGGTGCGAACCTGGAGACCATTGCAAAACTGCTGCGTTTTGCTTCTACGCATACCGATTCTTCAGCGCAGACCGTTGCGCTGCAGGACTATATCGGGCGCATGAAAGATGGGCAGGAAAAAATCTATTACATTACCGCAGACAGCTACGCGGCCGCGAAAAGCAGCCCACACCTGGAACTGTTGCGTAAAAAAGGCATTGAGGTGCTGCTGCTCTCCGACAGGATCGATGAGTGGATGATGAGCTACCTGACGGAGTTTGATGGCAAAGCCTTCCAGTCCGTGGCGAAAGCCGATGAGTCGCTGGAGAAACTGGCCGACGAGGTGGATGAAAGCGCGAAAGAAGCCGACAAAGCGCTGGAACCGTTTGTCGAACGCGTGAAAACGCTGCTCGGCGAGCGGGTAAAAGACGTGCGCCTGACTCATCGCCTGACTGAAACTCCGGCGATTGTCACCACCGACAATGATGAAATGAGTACGCAAATGGCGAAGCTTTTCGCCGCAGCCGGGCAGGCAGCGCCGGAAGTGAAGTATATTTTCGAGCTTAACCCGGATCATCCGATTATCAAACGCGCGGCGAACACACAGGATGAAAGCCAGTTTGACGAATGGGTAGAACTGCTGCTGGATCAGGCTCTGCTGGCCGAGCGTGGTACGCTGGAAGATCCTAATCTGTTCATCCGTCGGGTAAATCAACTTTTGGTTTCCTGATTATCAATTGCCCCACGCGCATCGACGCAGTGGGCAAAAACGACGGTGATACGCGCTCTGAAATCTTATTTTCACGGCGCCCAAGCGATAACACCGTATTTTACCCGGCCCCGCCTCACTCGATGCGGGGCTTTTTACATTTTTCTTTGCATCGCGGCTGCTAAACGCATTTCCCGGCTGGCACCGCTTATTTACTCTGAGGCTGAATGTGCGCTGCATATTCTCGTTGTTTTATCAGGTAGCAATTCGCCAAATTGTCCGGTTGCGGTTCCACCAATGCGGGTTTTCTACATTTTTCTTTGCATCGTGGCTGCCAAATGCATTTCCCGGCTGGCACCGCTTATTTACGCTGACGCCGAATGTGTGCTACGCATTCTCGTTGTTTTATCGGGTAGCAATTCGTCAAATTGCCCGGTTGCGGTTCCACCAATGCGGGTTTTCTACATTTTTCTTTGCATCGCGGCTGCTAAACGCATTTCCCGGCTGGCACCGCTTATTTACTCTGAGGCTGAATGTGCGCTGCATATTCTCGTTGTTTTATCGGGTAGCAATTCGCCAAATTGTCCGGTTGCGGTTCCACCAATGCGGGTTTTCTACATTTTTCTTTGCATCGTGGCTGCCAAATGCATTTCCCGGCTGGCGCCGCTTATTTACGCTGGCGCCGAATGTGCGCTGCACATTCCCGTTATTTTATCGGGTAGCAGTACGCCAAATTGCCCGGTTGCGCGTCAATGCGCATTTGGGTTTGCGAACCGGCAATGAAAGCGATGGTAGGGGGCATTCTTGTGACAGAAGGGGCTTAGTGGTAAGGTCTTACCCCTCTGTTGATATCGAAAAAATAAACCTATGGGGAATTACGCAATGCGTATCATTCTGCTCGGCGCGCCAGGCGCTGGTAAAGGGACTCAGGCCCAGTTCATTATGGAAAAATACGGGATCCCGCAGATCTCTACCGGCGATATGCTGCGCGCTGCGGTGAAATCTGGCTCCGAGCTGGGAAAGCAGGCGAAAGACATCATGGATGCGGGCAAATTAGTGACCGATGAGCTGGTTATCGCGCTGGTGAAAGAACGCATCGCGCAGGACGATTGCCGTAATGGCTTCCTGCTGGATGGCTTTCCGCGCACAATCCCGCAGGCGGATGCAATGAAAGATGCCGGGATCGCGGTTGATTATGTACTGGAGTTCGACGTGCCGGATGAGCTGATTATCGATCGCATCGTTGGGCGCCGCGTGCACGCCGCGTCGGGCCGCGTTTATCACGTGAAATTTAATCCGCCGCAGGTGGAAGGAAAGGATGACGTGACCGGCGAAGCGTTATCTACGCGCAAAGACGATCAGGAAGAGACGGTGCGTAAACGTCTGGTGGAATACCATCAAATGACCGCACCGCTGATTGGCTATTATCAGAAAGAAGCGCAGGCAGGTAATACCCGCTACGTTAAAGTTGACGGTACCCAGGCCGTTGCAGACGTGCGCGCTGAACTGGAAAAAGTCCTCGGTTAAATGTCTAAACCGCTCCGCCCGGAGCGGTTGTTTTATGGCGCCTGCCAGCCTGTATCCTGTTTATAATCAACTGATTGCCACACGTTTTGGGATAAAAATCTCACAAAATCCTCGCAGTGTTTTTTTATTGCCGTGAGAATGCCGCTGCCGGACGCAGTCTACGGAACCATTGGGTCAATACTTTATTTACTCCCACGCGCTGCAACAAGCTCTTCGCACCGTAGCGCCTGTTACTGTAATAGCGCTTTTCCCGACGCTTTTCGGCTACAATCTGCGGCAGGTTCAGCAAATGGGAGTGCTACGTTGCATCAGGAAAAAACGGGAATATTGCTGGTTAATCTCGGTACGCCGCAAGCGCCAACTGCGCCAGCGGTTAAGCGTTATCTGCGCCAGTTCTTAAGCGACAGGCGCGTGGTCGACGCGCCGCGGATACTGTGGTGGCTCTTACTAAGAGCGGTAATTTTGCCGCTACGCGCGTCGCGCGTAGCGAAACTCTATCGCGCTGTCTGGATGAACGAAGGTTCTCCGCTGATGGTCTACAGCCAGCGTCAGCGTCAGGCGCTGGCTGTAAGAATGCCCTCTATGCCGGTCGCGCTGGGGATGAGCTATGGTTCGCCGTCGCTGTCTCAGGCGGTAAATGAATTACTGGAGCAGGGCGTGGAACATATTATTACTCTGCCGCTTTATCCGCAGTATTCCTGTTCCACCGCCGCCGCCGTATGGGACGAGCTGGCGCGCGTACTGCACGCACGCCGCCGCCTGCCGTCAGTTTCGTTTATCCGCGATTACGCCGATCATCCTGCTTACATTCAGGCGCTGGTAGCGAGTATACATCGGGCCTTTGCACAGCGCGGTGAGCCGGACGTTCTGCTGCTGTCTTATCACGGCATTCCGCAGCGCTATGCGGATGAAGGCGATGATTATCCCGAGCGCTGCCGGGCCACGACCAGAGCATTAGTTTCTGCATTGGGCATTGCGCCGGATAAAGTGATGATGAGTTTTCAGTCGCGGTTCGGGCGCGAACCGTGGCTAACGCCGTACACCGATGAAACGCTAAAAATGCTGGGCGAGCAGGGAGTGCGTCGCGTACAGGTCGCGTGCCCCGGCTTTGCGGCTGATTGCCTGGAAACTCTTGAAGAAATAGCCATTCAGAATCGCGATATTTTTCTTACGGCGGGCGGCGGCGAGTATCACTACATTCCGGCGCTTAACGACTCGTCGGAGCATATCGACATGATGGCGGCGCTGGCCGGTGAACGGCAGGCTTGTCGTGAAGCGCCACGAGATTTACCCGTTTCATAGCGGGTGGGGTGCTGTCGGCGTCACGGGTAATTGAGCATCAGGCGCAGGCAGCCGTCGACGTCATGTCGGGGATGCCGCTGAGACTAGTGGCGGCTAAGGTATTAGTTACGGGGATAAGCCAATTGCTGATGCTCCAGCCCAGGCGTAATAGGCAGGCTGATAAGCCTGGCGGTGGAGTGTCGGCTGGGTGTGATGCTGCCTGAACGTATGTTAATCGTCGTTTCCCGACGTAAAACGCTGCGTTTCACTTCATTGTGTGGGGCGATTACAGAAAATCTCTGGCGTGGAGAACTGTATTTCGAGCGAGTAAACCACCGCGCGCTGTCAGCCATTCTGACTGGGTTAATGGCTTAATACGCTTTTAAATTCCCCGTGCAGGGATGATAACGCCGCCTTTCACAGGCGGCGTAAAACCCTTAGGCGGTAACGGCGTTTGTGGTGGCGGGTCTGTCCAGCAGCGTGAGCATTGTATTGGCAATTTCACGCTCGCCCATCACCACCTCATTGGCACCGCGTTCTGCGATGTAATCCACTTCATCATCGTAGTGAGCCCGGGCGATAATTTCGATATGCGGGTTTTTCTCGCGCGCGGCGGCAACGATTTCCCCGGCTTCATACCCGTTAGGAATGGTTAGCAGCAGCCAGCGCGCGCACTCCAAATGTGCAAGATTCATAATCTCTTCATTCGCGGCATTCCCCAGCACGGCGCGGATACCGCGCTCGCGAAGGCCATCAACGCGCGCGCGCGACGTTTCAATCACCACCAGCGGCTCGTCGCGCTCAATCAGGCGCTCTCCCAGCAAACTGCCGACGCGCCCAAAGCCCACCAGCAGAATATGATTGCAGATATCCACCGGTACCTGTTTTTCTTCTTCCATTGCTTCTTCGAGCGTCTGTTCTTCCAGCGTTTCCGTTTTATTCAGGAAACGCTCCAGTAAGGCAAAGACCACGGGATTTAGCATAATCGACAGGATAGCGCCGGCCAGTACTAAATGCTGCCCGGTTGACGGTAGCAGATTCAGCGCCATCCCCAGCCCGGCGAGAATGAAGGCGAACTCGCCGATTTGCGCGAGGCTGGCGGCAATCGTCAGCGCGGTGCGCTGTGAATGGCCAAACATACGTACCAGGATAAATGCGGCGGCGGATTTCCCGAAAATGATGATGATCAGCGTGCCCAATACTGCCAGCGGATGAGTCACTAAAATCATCGGATCGAAGAGCATCCCCACGGAGACGAAAAATAGCACCGCAAAGGCGTCGCGCAGCGGCAGCGTGTCATGTGCGGCCCGATGGCTGAGTTCGGACTCATTCAGCACCATACCGGCGAAAAACGCCCCCAGCGCAAACGAAACGTCGAACAGCTCCACGGCACCCATGGCGATTCCCAGCGCCAGCGCCAGCACGGAAAGCGTAAACAGTTCACGCGAGCCGGTAGCGGCGCTGCGAGCCAGAATCCACGGCACCAGGCGGCGGCCTACCAGCATCATTAGTGCGATAAATGCCACCACTTTACCAATAGTGATTGCCATATCCACCGCCAGTGACGCAAGCCCCATATCGCCTTTTTCCAGCATGCCCGCGATGGCGGGCAATAGCACCAGCGTTAATACCATCACCAAATCTTCAACGATAAGCCAGCCGATAGCGATTTGACCGCGCTGGCTATCAAGAAGCTGGCGCTCCTCCAGCGCGCGTAGCAGGACTACGGTACTGGCGGTGGACAGACATAGCCCAAAAACAATACCGGTCATCAGCCCCCAGCCCAGGAGCGCGGCAAGCCCCATGCCCAGCAGCGTCGCTACGGCGATTTGTAATACTGCACCGGGGATAGCAATGGCTTTTACGGCCATTAAATCTTTTAACGAGAAATGTAGCCCAACGCCGAACATCAGCAAAATGACGCCCAGTTCGGCAAGTTCCGGTGCCAGTTTGGTATCTGCGACAAAGCCTGGAGTAAAAGGCCCAACCAGCACGCCCGCCAGTAGATACCCCACCAGCGGCGATATTCGTAATTTATTCGCCAACATGCCCAGTAAAAACGCGAGCACGAGGCCGCCGACAATGGTGGTGATAAGCGGGGTGGCGTGATGCATTCCGTCTCCTTTCGTCCAGAAGTGATCCCGACTCCGACATGAATCGAAGCAATGCATAATAGTTTATGCCAAAACGGCAGGGTCTGTGTGTGAGTTTATTAGGATTTTTTATAAAAAAGTGCTTTAGAAGAAAACCAGGGCTCTAACGTGAGATTTTGAACATCATCGTGAAAGGATATGCAGATTAACAGGGTTTATAGAGGCGGCCGGAGCATTCTCCGGCCATTATTCACGCGCTTGTGGCGCGGTTATCGGGTAGGAATAGCGTCAAAATCCCCAAAAGAGGAAGATAAGCGCAGATTTTATATACCAACTCAATACCCATATCATCGGCAATTGCGCCCAGCACGGCGGCACCCAGCCCGCCCATACCAAAAGCAAAGCCGAAGAACAGGCCAGATACCATGCCGATACGCCCCGGCAACAGTTCCTGGGCGTAGACCAGAATGGCGGAAAAGGCCGAGGCCAAAATGAAACCGATAATCACCGTCAGGACACCGGTCCACCACAGGCTGGCCCACGGTAATAACAGCGTAAATGGCGCCACGCCCAAAATGGAGCCCCAAATAACGTATTTGCGCCCGATTTTGTCACCTACGGGGCCACCAATCACGGTACCGGCCGCCACGGCAAATAAAAATACAAACAGATGAATTTGCGCGTTCTGTATAGTCAGGCCAAATTTTTCAATTAAATAAAAGGTGTAATAACTGCTAATGCTGGCCAGATAAAAATATTTTGAGAAAATCAGAATTAATAAAACCGCAATGGCCTGAGCGACTTTTCGCCGGGATAACGGCGACTTCAGCGCGGGAGCCGGGCCCGAGGCGCGCGCGATGCGGTGCTGGGACGCATACCAGCGGCTCACCTGTAGCAGCACAATAATCGCCAGCAGCGCAGCCAGCACAAACCATGCGACATTCCCTTTGCCATAGGGAGCAATAATGAGCGCGGCTAATAGTGGGCCGAGCGAGCTGCCGAAATTGCCGCCCACCTGAAAAAGGGATTGAGCCAGGCCGTGGCGCCCGCCGGATGCCATTCGGGCGACCCGCGAGGATTCAGGATGAAACACAGACGAGCCGGTGCCTACCAGCGCGGCGGCCAGTAACACCGCAGGAAAACTGCTCGCCAGCGCCAGCAAAACTAGCCCGCACAAGGTGAAGCACATGCCGGCGGGCAGCGACCACGGCATGGGATATTTATCCGTGTAGTAACCCACTACTGGCTGCAGCAGCGATGAGGCCAGCTGAAAGGTTAGAGTAATTAACCCTACCTGCACAAAGCTCAGTGAGAATTCGGCCTGCAGGAGCGGATAAAGCGCCAGTAGCAGCGACTGAATCATATCGTTCAGTAGATGTGAAACACTGATTGCGCCAAGAATGCCAAACGCGGTGCGCGCTTTTGGCGGCGGCGTTAGCGTAGGGGATTGTTCACTCATTGCCATAGTCACCTGAAAAATAGGGGTATTCTCAACCAAAAGGTTGTGGGGAGATATCCGGTAATCGTTACGACTCTGCTACCATATACGTCATGTGGCGCGGAGAAAAGCGATAGTCAGTGCGCCCTTTCTATTTCGGGCGAGCCATTTTACACGAGAGCGCCGGGTGCGAAAGCGTATGTTTTGTCATAGGGAGAGTCTATGAAGCATTGGAGAATTACGCAGGCGATAACAGGAACGCTAATTGCGCTGAGCCTGTTCAGCGCGCCGGCGTTTAGTTGGGAACAGGATAAAACGTATTACATCACTATTTTGCACACCAACGATCATCACGGTCATTTTTGGCGAAATGAATATGGAGAATACGGTCTGGCCGCGCAAAAGACGCTGGTAGATCATATTCGTAAAGAGGTGAACGCTGAGGGCGGTTCGGTTTTGGTGCTGTCCGGTGGCGACATTAATACCGGCGTACCGGAGTCCGATTTACAGGATGCAGAGCCTGATTTCCGCGGTATGAACCTTATCGGTTATGACGCGATGGCGGTGGGCAACCATGAATTTGATAAACCGCTCTCGGTACTGCGCCAGCAGGAAAAACTCGCCAAATTTCCTTTTCTTTCGGCCAATATTTACCAGCAAAGCACCCAACAGCGCCTGTTTAAGCCCTGGGCTATATTTCGACAGCAGGGGCTTAAAATTGCCGTTATCGGCCTGACGACGGACGACACGCCTAAACTCGGCAATCCCGGTAATTTTAACGATATTGTTTTCCGTAAGCCCGCCGATGAAGCGAAGCTGGTTATCCAGGAGCTTCAGCAAACGGAAAAGCCTGATATTACGCTGGCCGTTACCCACATGGGGCACTATGACAATGGCGAACACGGTTCTAATGCTCCGGGCGATGTAGAAATGGCGCGCAGCCTGCCCGCTGGCTCACTGGCAATGATAGTGGGTGGTCACTCTCAGGACCCGGTATGTATGGCTGAGGAAAATAAAAAGCAGCCCAATTATATTCCTGGCACGCCCTGCGCGCCGGATAAGCAAAATGGTATCTGGATAGTTCAGGCCCATGAATGGGGAAAATACCTTGGACGCGCCGATTTCGAATTTCGCAACGGTGTTATGACACTGAAGCGCTACCAGCTTATCCCGGTAAATCTGAAGCGAGAAGTGGAGTGGGATAACGGTAAGCGCGAGCGAGTCCTGTATATGCCGCAGATCCCGGAAAGTCCGCAAATGCTGGCACTGCTTTCTCCCTTCCAGCGCAAAGGTCAGGCGCAAATTGCGACGAAAATTGGCAGCGTGAACGCACGGCTGGAAGGCAGTCGTAATAAAGTGCGCTTTGAGCAAACTAACCTCGGCCATCTTATCCTGAGCGCATTTATGGCACGCAGTGAGGCAGACCTCGCCGCCATGAGCGGCGGCGGCATTCGCGATAGTATGGAGGCGGGCGATATTCGCTACAAAGATGTACTTAAAGTACTGCCGTTTGGCAATACGCTTGCCTATATCGATATGTCCGGCAAAGACGTCAGTGAGTATTTACGGGCGGTGGCACAAATGAAACCGGATTCAGGCGCTTACCCGCAGTTTGCTAACGTCAGCTTTACGCTGCGCGGTGGCAAACTGGAGGCGCTTATGATTAACGGCGCCCCCGTTGAACCGGAAAAAGTCTATCGGCTGGCGACGCTGAATTTTAACGGCTCCGGCGGTGATGGCTGGCCCGCGCTGGATAAGCGCCCGGGATATATGAATACCGGGCTGATTGATGCTGAAGTCTTTAGGAAGTACATCAGCGAGCACTCACCGCTGGATGCCGCGGCCTATGCGCCTCGCGCTGAAGTAAACTGGCAGTAGCGCGGCGCTAATATTCACATATATATCGATGCGCAGTGGATACAGGCACTGCGCATCGGCTTTCAACCCATTTCCCTGCAGCCCGCTTCGCCACCGTAGCGGGCGCGGCTGATGCTGATGTTGCATCGTGGCCTGGTTTCTCTAACTGGCTGATGATAGAAAAGGGTTAATGCGCCTGCCGCGGGAACACGCGCCCACCTTGTCACGCTTTAGGGTAACCCCGCTTATTCGCTGCGGGCGATATCCGCAAAACGGGCATTGAGTAAGGCCGCGAGATCGGTTGCCGCCAGTTCAATATCCAGCCCGCGCTTGCCGCCGGAAACAAAAATCGTAGCGAAATTTTGCGCCGGTGCGTCAATCACCGTGGGCAGGCGCTTTTTCTGCCCCAGTGGGCTAATGCCGCCAACCAGGTATCCCGTGGTGCGCTGAGCGACGGCGGGATCGGCCATATCCACTTTTTTGACGCCGAAAGCTTTTGCGACGCGCTTCAAATCCAGCGGCCCGGCGACGGGCGTTACGGCAACGGCCAGATGCTTCATATCGCCATTTAAAGCCACCAGCAGCGTTTTATACACGCGGCTGGCATCCAGCCCCAGTTTGCGGACAACTTCATCGCCAAAATGGGTTTCCAGGGGATCGTGTTCATAGCTATGCAGTTGAAACGCGACTGCACTTTTTTCAAGTAGTTTGACTGCGGGTGTCATCGCAAAATACTCATGGAAAATAAATGGAGGCGCTGCCGCGCTAAGCGGGCGGAAGCGGTGAATTTCATCATCATAAAATACGGGGCTGGCGGGGGCCAGCGCTCATTAAATTGGCGGCCCCCGACGCAGTAGCAAGGGCAAGTTTCCTTCGCCGTAGAGGTGCAGCGCCCCCACGGCGACCACGTAGTACCCGGGAGGCAGTGCATATAAAAATCTATGCCACTGGCGATTCCTTTCTGTCATCAGCGTGTCGTACAAATCCTGGCTAAAAGTCACGGGTAACGCTGCGAGCGGCCTGCGCGGCGGGGCGTTAAGCCACCAGCTCATTAACGTTTGCAGCAGTCGGGCATTGGTATGCCAGTGGGTAAGCGTATCTTCCAGCAGGCGAAAACCTTCGTCAGGCAGTGTTTTTAAGAGCGATAATTGCCGCTGTGCGCCCTCCAGTTCGGCGACCGGACAGTTCGCTCGCTGCGTATACTCAAGCAGTTGATAATCGATACCGAACTCCGGGCGTAAGCCAAGATGCTGCGCCTGACGCGCCTGCAGCAGCAGCGCTATCTGCCAGAATGGCAGAACATCAACCGTTTCGGTCGCCAGACCTATCTCCTGCGCCCGTTTGGCGGTCTGGAGCCACAGCGCCTCGTCAAGACGCGCTTGCAATGGCGCTCGCGGGGGTTCTTCGGTAAATGGCGATGCGCTATCGCGAATATCGGCCTCAACAATCAGTGCGTCGGCTTGGTGCAATTTGCGCAATAGCCCTGCCGGCAACGGCGCCATATTGGGCGTCCCCATATGAATACTGCCCACCAGATGCAGTTTGCGGCGGCCGGGTAGCGTCATATCTAGCGCAGGCCAGCCGTAACTGGAGGTGAGCGGGCGGAAAATGGTCAACCACAGGCGTTGAATCAGGCGCATATATCTTTCCGCAGCGGAAAGTTCTATGCTAACGCGGCAACGCTGTGCGGTGCAAATCAGGGACGAGCGCCGGGATGCGGCTGTTAAATTACATAAGGATAACGATGAAACCACGTGTCTTTTTCTTGATGGCGCTGTTGGCGGGTAGTATTCCCATTAACGCTCAGGCATCAGGCGACTCAAACTACTGTCTCGGCGGCGGTTTTTACTGTTCAAACGTGGGGGAGCCCTGGCTTAGACCTGAAAATGACTCCCGCACCAATCTGCTACTCTACGCTGCCACGCGTAATCAAATAGAGATGCTGGCATCGTCTGCTCAGGCCAACTGGCCGATATCGCGCGATTATTTCTTTACCCCCTGGCCTGAGCGGTTGGACTACATCAAACCCGAAGAAAAAAGCGACAACGGCGTGCGCGATACGCTGGTGCAGCAGATCCAGAGGCTGGGTCTAACGCTATCACCGGATGAACTTACGGCGACTCGCTATACCCAGGGGCGCTTTGTGTCCAATTCCACCGCTTCTGTCATGCAGTTTTTCGCCGCGCTATTAGATGACGATGCACTCAGCGCCGACGAACGTCGGACTCCTTGCCAATCTGCGGGCGGCGTCATTTATACAGCAACACGCACCGGGGCAATCTGCCGCGATTCCACCGATTGAGATTCAGCCCGGCTCGCACGCCGATGATTTTGTGCGCTATTTGCAGGGCGCGCGGGCGTTTTACCAGGGCGATTATCCACTGGCAGAGACGGAGTTTTCGGCGCTTCGGCAAAGCGCACAGCCTTGGGTTGCGGAAACTGCAAGCTATATGCAATTTCGCGTGGCGCTAAATGCAAGCAGTGAACGGGCGACGGATGAATACGGCTGGCTTGAACGACGTAACATTGACGATGCACAACTGCAAACGGCGCGCCGCTACCTCAATGATTACCTCGTACGCTGGCCGCAAGGGCGCTACGCGCCATCGGCTCGTGATATGCAGCGTCGCGTGGACTGGTATCTGGGCGACTGGGCATCACTAATGCAGGCCTATGAAGCGAAAATTCTCGCTGCGCGCGAGCCGGCGATGCTGCTGGACAGCGTTATTGAAGCTGACAATGTTTTGCAGGGCAGCTATGACGATAATGGCCGGGCTGCTTTTCACGGTGATAAAAATGCGCCGTTAATTACTTTTACAGAAGCGCTGCGCGCGTTAAGAGGAGACGACCAGGAGAGCGCTTCACTTGAGACATTAAAGCCAATGATTTCAGGTGAATATGCGTCATTTTGGGATTATCTCTCGCTGTTGCAACAGTTCAAACGCGGTGATTACGCGCGGGTTGTTGCCAGTATAAACCCTGCCCAGACGCTGTCCGCCACCGATATTCTTGCCTTTAGCCGACAGGTTATATACGGCTCAGCGCTGGAAAAACAGAAAAAACTATCGCAAGCGGAGGCGCACTGGCGTCATTTATTGACCATCGCACCGCGTGCGGAACAGAAGCACTATTTACAGATGCGCCTTTCGCGCGTACTGGTCTGGCGCGGAGAAGCGGCAAAGATTTTTGCGCAGGATAGCCCGGTAACAGCGCTTATTTGGCGAGCTCAGGCGTTAAAAATGGTCGCTGATGATGCGCTACTGCGCCGCCAGGCGGCCAGCGCGCCGCACGATGAAGAAAAAACCATCGCGCTGTACACGCTGCTGCGCCGGGATTTAGAAAGAGGAGACGCCCGAGCGTTTCTTAGCGATGTCGCGCTGAGAAATGGAATACACAAACTCCCTGATAGCACGCAATTTGAGGATGTACCGCTGGATATTTTTGACTGGCAGGGCGGCGGCGTCGAATCGGGATATGCCTGCGCATCGCTGATGAAGAGCGCGCAGGCGTTGGTTAATTCGCCTCACGACGGTCACGCGCTGAACTGCATTGGTGAATTTTTCCGGATAAAAATGTTTGCTCACTGGGGCGGGCCGGAATATCAGCTTTCCCCCTCGATAGTCGAAATACAGTATGACGGCCGGGACTGGATGAATATTCCCGACAGGTTATCGCTTTATCAGCGCGCAATCGAAGACGCAAAAACTGAGCCAGAAGATCGCGCCTATGCGCTTTACCGGGCGGTGAAATGTTTTGAGCCATCGGGCAGTAACGATTGCGGTATGCAACAAGTGCCTGAGACCCAGCGAAAGCGCTGGTTTATGCGTTTGAAAGAGGAATTTAAAGGCAGCCAGTGGGAAAGAAAGCTCAAATATTACTGGTAGCAGTGCTGCTACTATTGAGCGGTGCCAAACTACCAGACGCTGAGCACATCGTGGCCGCCAGCGCCGGCGGCGAGTTTTGGCTGTGGGCCGGCGTGCATCCGCAGCCGGCGCTGCGCAGTGCGCATACTGTCTATCTGCATCAGGGTGAGGTGACGGCATTGGCTTGCCCTCAGCGCGCTTGCTTTCGCGCACTGGGCATCCCCGTGGCCAAATTAACGGTGCCGAATCTGTGGCTTACTCTGCGCATTGAAACGCTGGATCTACCGCCCGACACGCTAAAGCGCGTCGCTGTATTAATGGAGCACTGGCGGCGTGCGGGGAATCACGTAGTGGGCCTGCAATTGGATTTCGACGCCGCTACCCGCAGCCTCGGCGAGTATGACCATTTCTTACGCCAGGTGCGCGACGGGCTGGATAGCCGATATCGGCTTAGCGTCACGGGCCTGCTGGACTGGGCGCAAAACGGCAGCGTACAGACGCTCAACCAATTGCCCGTCGATGAATTGGTTATCCAAACATATCAGGGACGGCAGACCGTCACAAAGTACGCTCGCTACCTGCCCGCGCTAATGGCGCTCCGCGTGCCGTTCAAACTGGGGCTGGTGCAGGGAGGTGTCTGGAATGACGATTGGGAACGGCGGCTTTCTCGCAGCGCTTATTATCGTGGGCGCGTGGTGTTTATGGTAAATGCGCCGCGTCGGGCGAACGCCGGGTCCGGCTAAAACGCAGCCCGGCTGATAGCTCGGCGGGAAAGGTATGAAAAGGCCGCCCTGAAAGGCAAAGGCCTCGGTAGGGCTATTAGCATTGATGACAGTAAAAGCCAAGTATTAGTCCTCCTGAGGCAAGACGCCACACCAGAAGTGACGGGGTAATTCGCGGGCGGCTTTCCTGCTCTGCGATGACAGCGCATCCAAAAGACCGCCCTGAATAGCACGCCGAATGAGATTATTCGTCCATGTCTTCGCCCATCGAATCAATAAAATCAAGCCGCATCTGCAGCCACATATTCACAATATGCGTCGCCGCGATTTTCGCTTTTGCCGGGGAAAAGGCGCGCGCGCGCTGTAGCCAGTTCGCGGTGTCGCTTTCGGCGCTATCAAGCGCTTTTATCACCGGTGCGCCCCGCGCGGTTAATGCTTTAAGTCGCTGCAGGATTTGCGCGGAGGTTGCGAATTTTCGGCCGCTGATTTCGGAGGATAAAAAAAGCTCAGGGGAAACGGTGGCCTGTAAATTGAGTAATCGCCACTCGGCATAGCTGGAAAAACGGATGGTACCGGCCTCCTCGCCGATACTGCCGGTGAGCGGCCCCATTGCCTGATTGAGCGCCAGCCAGCCGGAACTTTCAAAAAGCCCTTTATCCGGCGGGCATATGGGGGCGCCGGCATCGCGCGTAGAGCCATAAAGTGCACCAAAGGTATCGTACGCCAGGCGGCCCTGGCGTTGGAAAATGAAGCAGTGGACGAAGGGGCGATACCCGTCGCCGGGCGCTGACTGATAATTAGCGCTTTCGATGCTCATTCTGAGCAATAGCATCACGCTTTTATCCCGGCTGGTCTCCGGGTCGTTTTTGATATCGTCAAAGAGCGAAGCCATAAACCCGTCGCCTTCGCGCAGGGCCGCATAGGCAACCTCTTCGCGATGTTTGGCTTCGGCGTCGGTAACCCCGCTGGTCGGCTCAAACTGATGCAGATAGAGCAGCCAGGCGGAGGCCAGCCCGTTATCGTAGGCCATTAACCCCTGTGCGGCAGATTTAGGCTGGCTGGCAATTGAGGCGATGAGCGTGTCAATACCGGCTGCGGCGTTAGCGCCCTGCTCATTAAGTTGAGCAATGCGCTGCTGTATCCGTTCGCCAATGCAGCGTTCACTGGTGCCACAGGCATCGCGCTGGCTCAACCATAGCTTTTGCTGATGATATAGGCGGGTTCTTTGCGCTGGCGGTACATCGGCTATCACCGCTTTGAAGCTTTGATTCAGGATATCGTCAAGCTGGCTTAACGCCGGTTTTGCGCAGATGGCGCTTTCCGTCGCAGTCAGCGACGCATCGCAGGGAAACCCCGCGCCCGAGGCAGCGGCGGAGATCAATATCAGAGTAAGAGATAAATCGCGCAAAAGCGCGCGCTGTCCGTAGCGTAATCGCATAGTTTGGCATCCGTTTTTACAATTCAGGTGTATCGGTTCAGTGAGTACCGGGTAACTGAAACCGAGTAAGCTAACGGTGCTGTCGCCCAATCCATAGACGGCAGCGCTATAAAGAGGCCCGCTGCGCATATCTCTTTTGTTCAGCGGGGCCGATCTCTTAGCGTTATACCCTTTAACGGTGCAAAAACATTGATATGCGTCGCATTATGTTTGGGACGGCGGCGTATAGCGTAGTAGCCGATTGGCGTTACTGACTACGGTAATAGAGGATAACGCCATCGCGGCACTGGCGACGATCGGGTTTAATAGCGTACCGGTAAACGGCCAGAGAATACCGGCGGCTATCGGAATGCCGAGCGCGTTATAAACGAACGCGCCCGCCAGGTTTTGCTTCATATTACGCAGCGTGGCGCGAGAAATCGCCATCGCATCGGCGACGCTGGTGAGATTATGGCGCATCAGCGTTATCGCAGCGGTTTCGATGGCGATATCGCTGCCGCTGCCCATGGCGATGCCTACATCAGCCAGGGCCAGCGCCGGGGCATCATTAATGCCATCGCCTATCATTGCTACGCGTCGCCCCTGTTGCTGCAGTTGCGTAATGGCCTGCGCTTTCCCGTCCGGCAATACGCCGGCAATGGTTTCATCGAACCCCACTTCCCTGGCAATCGCCTGGGCGGTGGTTTCGTTATCACCCGTTAGCATCACCAGACGATAACCTTCCTGGCGCAGGCGTTTTAGCGCACTGGCGCTTTCTGGGCGCAGCGGATCGCGAATAATGAACAGCGCTGCGGCGTAGCCATCGATAGCCACTAGTACCGGCGTGGCGCCGAGTGCGGCGCAGGCTTCTGCGCGCGGAGCCAGTTCCTCGCAGCTGATGTGGTGCTTTTTTAATAGAGCGAGGCTGCCGAGCAGGAGCTGGTGGCCTTCGGCCTCTCCGCTTACGCCTAGCCCACGCAGAGTACGAAACGCGCTGATATCAGGCAGTGCGTAGTTGGCGGCACGCGCCGTTATCGCGTGTGCCACAGGATGCGCTGAGCCTTGTTCCAGAGCGGCGGCGAAGCGCAGCGCCGCATCGGCGTCCACGCCGGTGGCGGTTTCAATGGCGGTGACCTGCGGCTTACCTTCCGTAAGCGTGCCGGTTTTATCAAACACCAGCGTATCCAGTGCGCTTGCGCGCTGGAGTGCGTCGGCGTCGCGTACCAATATGCCGTATTCCGCCGCGCGCCCGACGCCGGCAATAATAGACATCGGGGTGGCCAGCCCAAGCGCGCACGGGCACGCAATAATCAGTACCGTGGTGGCAATCACTAACATATAGGTGACCTGCGGCGCCGGGCCGAAGAAATACCAGATAGCGGCGCTAATGAGTGCGATGGTCACCACCGCGGGGACAAAAATCGCAGAAATGCGGTCGGCCAATTGCCCAATCTCGGGCTTACTGCTTTGTGCCTGACGTACCATATAAATGATGCGCGCCAGAGTGGTCTGGTTCCCGGTGCGGCTGGCGCGAAAGGTTACGCTGCCGTCCTGAACTATTGTCCCGGCGTGAATGGTTTGCGACGCCGTTTTCCCCAGCGGCACCGGCTCGCCGGTAAGCATGGATTCATCAAACCAGCCTTCACCGTTGATAATATCGCCGTCTACCGGAACTCTATCGCCGGTCACCAGGCGCAGCGTCATCCCGGGCTGGACTTCGGCCAGAGGAATACTGCGCTCACCGTCGCGGGTTACCAGCCGCGCTGTGGGAGGGGTAAGCCCCAGCAGCCGTTCCAGCGCCTGAGAGGATCGCGCCCGTGCGCGGGCTTCCAGCATATGCCCAAGATTGATGAGGCCGATAATCATCGCGCTGGCCTCATAATATAAATGTCGGGCCGGGGTGGGGAAGGCCTGTGGCCAGAGGTTGACACTCATCGAATAAAGCCACGCTACGCCGGTGCCAAGCGCTACCAGCGTATCCATGGTGGCGCTACGATTAAGCAGGCTTTTCCAGGCGCTACGGTAGAAATGGCCGCCGGCAGCCACCATGACGACGAGAGTAACCCAGCCAATCGCCAGCCAGAGCGTGCGATTGGTCGCGGTCACAGTCATATTATCGCCGAACATACCCCAAATCATTACCGGGATGCCGACTGACAGCGCGAGTATTGCCTGCCAGCGAAAGCGGCGGGTTGCCGTCTGCGCTAATTGTTGCTGGCGTTCGCGGCGTGCGATGTCATTATCAATGGCCTCGGCGCTGTAGCCAGCGGCGGCGACGGCATTGAGCAGCGCCTCGGGCGCCGCGCACCCTGTTACCAGCGCCGTGCGCTCTGCCAGATTTACCCGGGCGGCAACGACGCCGGGAACATTTTGCAGCGCGTTTTGTACGCGCGTAACGCAGCTGGCGCAGCTCATGCCGCTTATCAAAAGCTGCTGACTGTCTTCGCCAGATTGCGGCTGTGCCGGAAGCTCAGAGTCTACCGCTGTCGGTGCTTCCGGCGGAGCGTTCGATGCCGCCAGCGGTTTAGTCTTTGGGGAGGCGATTCGGGCGTCATAGCCCGCTTCTTTAATTGTGGCGATAAGCGCATCTGCGCTGGCGCTGCCGGTAATACTGGCGTTCTCAATTGTCACCTCGGCGCGTTCAACGTCCGGGCGGTGTTCCAGACTTTCTTTGACGCGTTTTACGCAGTGGCCGCAGGAAAGTCCTTCCAGTGCCAGGGTCACAGTATGAGACATAGCAGACTCCTTAGTGGATGGGGGAGGGTTAACCCCGGTGTGATGTGATTAAGCTTAAACCCTCCCTCAAGGGGAAGGTCAATAAAAGAGTGCGCGATGGAAGGTAGCGCTTCAGCGCCAGGGGGATTTGTAATAAAAAATAGCCGGGTCTGGCGCCAGTCTTTTAATGATGTGAATCAGGGGGCGCGCGTGAGTAAAAGTTTATTATGCTACGCCTTCCTGATGGTGGCTGATGCAGGGGATTTTGGTGTGAAAAGGGCGAACGCATACGTTAACCTGATTATTATTTCGCTAGCGCGTGCCAGAAAAAACGCACGGCGGGTCAGCGCCTGGCCGCAGCGCTTTCAGTAATGCCTGATGTCGGCGTTATGCCAACAGGAGAGACAATAATGAATATTAGCGATGTAGCCAAAAAAACCGGGTTGTCGAGCAAGGCTATCCGATTTTACGAGCAAAAGGGGCTGGTCACCGCGCCCGGTCGCAGTGAAAACGGTTATCGCCTTTATCAACAGCGACATATTGAAGAATTGACGCTGCTGCATCAGGCGCGTTTGGTCGGATTTACGCTTGAGGAGTGCCGTGAACTTATTGCGCTATTTCATAACCCCGCACGCCACAGCGCTGATGTGAAAGCGCGTACGCTGCAAAAAGTGGCGGATATCGACCGGCAGATGGAAAAACTGGCGCAGATGCGGGCGCGCCTGATGCAGCTTGCACAATCCTGCCCGGGAGATGAGAGCGCCGAATGCCCTATTATCAATAACCTGGCGGGCTGCTGTCACCAGCGGCGCGAGGCGTAGCGCCATTTCTCAGTTTCTTAAAGCATGCGCTATTACTTTTGCGCCGCAGCAACTAACGGCGACGATGATAAGCGCCGTTCCGACAGCGTCTGTTTTCGTGGCGCGGAGCCTTCTTCTGCGAAGGCGGTGATTAATCCGCCAGAGGTATAGCCGGAAGAATGCTTCTATGTGCTTCTTACCAGAAGAAAAGGGATTGAGATAACGGCCGGTGTCGCAAATGAAATTATTGGGATGCCTGCGGAAAAAGATAATCATCCTGCTGAAAACTGAAAACTGAAAACTGAAAACTGAAAACTGAAAACTGAAAACTGAAAACTGAAAACTGAAAACTGAAAACTGAAAACTGAAAACTGAAAACAGCATTTAAAAAGCCATCGCCGGAGAGGATGGCTTTGCGTTATCGGGCGGTGCTGCGCCAGTCATGAACAAGGGGCTACGCGCAGAGTAATGCCTTCCAGCGCGATGACCCGCACCCGGCTGCCGGCTGGCAGGTCGTTGTCCGCGACGACCGGCCAGCGCCCATCTCCTACAGGCGCGCTACCTCGCCCGTTGATAAGCGGGGTGTCCAGCGTCAGGATGCGGCCAATCATAGCCTGGCCGCGCTGATTAAGCGTAGTGCCGGACGCGCTGGCAGCGCGCCGACTGGCTAGCCAGCGCCACCAGAAAAATGCGCTGGCGACGGTGAGTAGCGCAAAACTTACGCCCTGCCATTCCACGTTGAGCGGTAAAACCCACGTCAGCAGACCGGTCACCAGCGCTGCGATACCGCTCCACAGGAGATATCCGCCTGCGCCCAGCATTTCAGCGGCGAGCAAAAGCCCGCCCAGAGAGAGCCAGAATACATGAGGATGGGCGGCAATAGCGGCTATCATGAAGGCGAGCGCTCACGCTTACCGGCGTTAATCAGTTCGCTGATGCCGGCAATAGAACCCATCAGGCTGCTGGCTTCAAGCGGCATTAATACCACTTTGCTATTGTCTGCGGCGCCGATATTTTGCAGGGCGTCGGTGTATTTTTGCGCGACAAAATAGTTAACGGCCTGAATATCACCGGCGGCAATCGCTTCTGATACCATCTTCGTAGCCTGCGCTTCTGCCTCAGCGGAGCGCTCACGGGCTTCTGCCTGCAGGAAGGCGGACTGGCGCTCGCCCTCGGCTTTTAATATCTGCGCCTGTTTTTCACCTTCCGCTTTCAGTATTTCCGCCTGACGGATCCCTTCGGCTTCCAGAATGTAGGCGCGCTTGGTACGTTCCGCCTTCATCTGTGCGTTCATTGAAGAGACCAGCTCTGCGGGCGGGCGCACGTCGCGAATTTCGACGCGCGTGATTTTGATTCCCCACGGGCTGGTAGCCTCATCGACAATATGCAGCAGGCGGCTGTTAATGCTATCGCGCTGCGAAAGCATTTCATCCAGCTCCATTGAACCCAGAACGGTACGAATATTGGTCATTGTAAGATTAATGATGGCCAGATCGAGATTGCTGACTTCATAGGCGGCCTGCGCAGGATCGATAACCTGAATAAAACAGACAGCGTCTATGGTAACGTTGGCATTATCCCGCGAGATAACTTCCTGAGACGGAATATCCAGCACCTGTTCCATCATATTAATTTTGCGCCCGATGCGATCCATAAACGGGACCACCAGATTCAGACCCGGCGTAAGCGTGTGTGTGTAACGTCCAAAGCGTTCAACCGTCCATTGGAATCCCTGAGGAACGATTTTTACGCCGGCGGTGACGATAACCAGCGCGACCACAATAAGTACGGCAATCACCATTAACATTAAGCAACCTCCTTGGTTTTTCTTTTATTGGCTCTGCGGGGAACAGATTATCATCGAAGGCGCCGAAATATCGCATTATCTACGAGGATTCTTGACGAGCTATCGCAAAAAATAGGTGGCAGCGAGAAGATTTAAGCGTTGGGGCAGAAGCAGCCGCTCTATAAGGATATATATTTTCAATTCCAGCGCATAAAACTGCAGAAATCTATCTGCAAAATAGGCTATTTGATAAAGCGGGAAAATATGAGGCGCTTTTATACAGGTGCATAAGAGCGCATTCGTTAGCGCAGCGTGATTTCGGCCGTTGCGCCCTGGAAATAATGAATGCAATGCCTGCACGTTTTAGAGGGCGCTGGTGATTTAACAGGCCCGGGCAGCGTTTTGAGTCGGCGAGGCGTGAGTCGTGGAAGTAGCGAGGTAAGAGTGTGCGGCGACGCGCGACGCGGCACTTCTCACCCACGCCTTTGCTGAGTTGATATTCATAAACGCCGATGACCGCCTGCCTGGCACGCTGTTATCTGCGCCGCCTCATTGTATTGCATCATGCCGCCGCGTATAGGCGTCTTTGCCGCCGATGTTGTGCAATTAGTAAAGCAATGAATACAGTTGGCGGCGATATTTAGAGGCCAGCGCATCGCCAGTCCCTAATGCGGCCAGGATTTCCTGGAACACTTTACGTACCTGGCCCTCGCCTGCGCCCAGATCGCCTTTTAAATGGCTAAACAGCAGCTCTAGCGCCTCTTCGTTACGCCCGACCTGATGGAATTGCAGCGCAAGCTGTGCGGCCAGCGCGGTATCATTTGGGTTTTGCTCTACCTGCCGCTGTAACTGCTGAATTTCGGGCATATCCGCGGCCTGGCGTAGCAGATCAATTTGCGCGACCAGCCCCTGATAGCGGGTATCCTGATCCTGCAAAGGGATCGTTTTTAACACGCCCTCGGCGTCATCGGCGCGCTGTAGGGCGATTTGTGTTTCAGCCAGCAGCAGGCCAATTTCGCTATCTTGCCCGGAAAGCTGCCACGCTTCCTTTAACAGGGGCAGGGCTTCATCATATTTATCATCCTGCATGAGCTGCATTGCTTCACGCGCTTTCAATTCTTCTTCGCGTGGTAGCACTTTTTCAAGCAAGGCGCGAATCGCTTCTTCCGGCTGCGGCCCCTGGAAACCATCTACCGGCTGCCCGTTCTGGAACAGATATACCGTGGGGATTGCCCGCAGACCGAACTGGGCGGCAACCATCTGCTGAGCGTCACAGTCGACTTTAGCCAGAATGAACTGCCCATGATACTGCGAGGCAAGGTTTTCCAGCACCGGCGTTAACTGCTCACAGTGCTGACTACGCGCAGACCAGAAGTAAAACAATATTGGCGTGGTGACCGATTGTTCCAGCGTTTGCGTCAAATTAGCTTCGGTGATATCGATAATCGTCTGTGCGGTCATGAATAGCTCTCTATTGGCTTTCGATTGTGGCCAGGCCGGGCGCGGCAGCGCCGCTGCCTACAAAAATACGCTCAAAGTGCCTGGCTTACAGGATTTTACGGATGACGTTTATGTTACATGGGGGCGTTGTTCCGAGCTTCAACTCAGCCCTGTAAAATTTTGTCCAATGCTCGCGCTGGCAGCAAACGGCGCAGAACGCTCATTATATGCGCGACCAGCGTTACCGGATAACGCAGGCGCGGGTGTGAGCTTTCCAGCGCGTGACAGACTTTGTTTACTACGGCTTCTGGCCCCAGCGTGAAGCGGGCAGCAATGCCGGGGTTGCGGATCGGTTTATCGCGCTCGGTCTGATTCACATTTTCAGTGAACTGCGTATGAATGGGGCCGGGCTCAATAATACTTACGCGAATGCCGTATGAGCGTTGCTCCATGCGTAGCGTATCCGACCAGGCTTCAAGAGCATATTTACTGGCGGCATAGGCACCGCGTCCTGGGGTTGCGATAAAACCCATTACGGAGCTGGTCATCACAATGCGCCCCGCGCCGTGCACTTGCAGGGCAGGAAGTAACAACATAGTGAGCTGGTGCGTGCCAAAAAGGTTGGTGGAGAATTGTTGGTGAAGCTGCTCTCTGCTGAGTGTTTGCAGCGGGCCATAGACGCCGTAGCCGGCATTATTAAAGAGCGCGTCCAGCCGATGGTTTGTCAATTGCAGTACGCGTTCTGCCGCCCGGGAAACGCTATCAGGTGTATCCAGATCGAGTTCTATTCCTTCATAGCCCAGTTCCATCATACGGGCAACATCCTGAGGTTTTCGACAGGCGGCGAGCACTCGCCAGCCGCGGCGGCGGAGTTCGCTGGCGCAGGCAAGACCGATGCCGCTGGAACAGCCTGTAATTAAAATTGTTTTTTGCATGATTAATGTGCCGAATAAGTCTGATGCAGGCGCTGGAGTTCAGTGATAATAGAGGCGGCCGCTAACGCCTGGGCCGGGAAGCATCGGATTAAGGGAGCGCTCGTAAATTAATGGTCAATAACCGCATTTATATCACAAGTTTGCCTCAGAATCTGTCTTCAGCGTTTGCGTTAGCAAGTGAATAAATGATTTATCAACGGACAGTTTAGCTGCGCGCAGGCGTATTACTCAGAAGCCCGTCAAGAATGCGCCGATTTTTCCCATCGCCCGATGTCTATTGCGGCGAATGACAGTGCCCGAATATGAGATAACGTTAAGGAGCAGAGGCGGGCCACGGTGGTTTTTTGCGCGTGGTGAAGCAGAAACAGACAGACTAATATACCAGCGCCTGCCGGGCTGTCACGTCGGGAAAAAATAGGTAACCTTATGAATAAAAGGGGTTATACCTAAGGCACGGTTTTCTTTGTTACATTTAGATATAATTTCATAGCCTTTTAAGCGCACGTATCGCTAATCGAACGCCAAAAACCGATACAAATAAACGCTAACATGCGCGTGCTATTAGCAAGCATTGGCAAACAAAGGATAAGAAATGAAAACTAAAATAAATGCGCTGGCTAAATATGTTGGCGCAGCAGTGGTACTTGGCGCAATTTCCTGTGCAGCACAGGCCGAAATCACCGTTCTTAAACAAGACCCTCAGGCAGGCGACCCGCTCAGCCGCCTGAATTTCACCGTCGGCGGTAGCATTCGTCCGCAGTTCAATAATATGACCGGCGATAGCGATAAAGGTTCCTACAAGCGTAACGGATTCGACGGTGGTTCGCGTTTCCGTTTTACCGCCGATTATTATCTGTTTGATGACATTAGCTGGATAAGCTACTACGAGCTGGGCGTGAATTTCCCGGCGCTGTTTAACTGGGATCATCACTATGCTGATGGCGCTACCGATACCACCCGCCGTATGCTGTACACCGGTTTGAAAAGCGATACCTGGGGTCAGTTAACCTTCGGTCAGCAGAACAGCGTATTTTATGATGTGGTCGGTGCGAAAACCGATATCTGGGATTATGACATGCTGGGCCAGGCGCCGGGCAACGGTATTAACGGCGATTACGATGGTTCATACCGCACGCGTAAATCTCTGAAGTACAAGAAAACCGTGGGCGATGTGGATCTGTACGCTTCTTACCTGTTTGATGACGACCTGAATCGTAACGACGGGAAAGGTATCTACAAGCGTAAAGGCGGCGGTTCGCTCGGGATGAACTACCATATCACTGACGATCTGCAGTGGGGCTCGGCGTGGAACTACACCAAAGCCAAAATGCGCAACTATGAAGGCCGTGATGCATCTACCTATAACCAAAATATCTGGGGCACCGCGCTGAGCTGGACGCCGGATAACTGGACATTAGCCGCGGGCCTGGGCTGGTATCAGAACTATATTCCGCTGAAGGGCGGCTATAGCGCGCAGCCTATCGACAACGGCAACGCATTTGCCGATGACGCATGGGGCTATGAATACTTTATCGGTTACGCCTTCCCAATTAACCAGTATGCGCTTCAGGCGATTCAGCCTTATGTTATGGGCGACCGTATGGAGTTTGTTAATGGGGCTAACTGGAAGCGTATCGACAACGGCGTGGGTATCAACTTCAAGTTTGACTACGGCTTTTCTATGCAGTATGAGCACGTGTTCACTTCCAGCACCGACGATCAGGGCGATATGAACCTGGTACGTCTGCGTTACGATTTCTAAATCGTCACGTTTAATCGCGGCGGGCTCAGTGTAGCCCGCCGTTTTTATTTCCAACCAAAAACCACATTCTGTGAGCGTGGTTTTCAATAGGTTTTGGCTCTGGCTTATTGTTTTGGGATTTAAATCTCACAAGGCTGGCAGAGACTTGTTTTTAAGGGATTTGGTACCCCCCTTTGGCGTGAAATCAATGCCGTCTGCTATGAAGGCAGGTTGTATTTCCGGCGCGCTAGCGGGGATGCGCCGTTGATTGCACTTCTGAAAGCCACGCCTGGACCTGTTCAAACGTTCCGCGATAGAGAATGCGATCTTGCTTTTTGGCAAGCTGGTAGCGATACATAGGATCGTAATATTGGCTGAGTAAAGGCTCAAGCCAAAGCAAATGCGCCGACGCGTCGCCCTGAATGCGATGGCGGATAAGCGCCCCTTCAAGCGCCCGGTGAAGCTGCGTATACTTTTCCAGACCAAGGCGCCGTTGAATGCCTGTCAGTCCATGGCGTAGGTAATCAGCAAACCTTATCCAGCCAGCCTCTTCACCATAGTGTTGCTGAAATGCGCAGGCCATATGGACGAAATACTCATCCTGCAGACGCGCTAACCGACGCGGCAGAGGATCGTCGATAACAATGATATTCGCCTGCGCCATCTTTTGCCGAAAGACGGCTGGAATATGCCGCGAGCCAATCGAGGCGCTTTCATCTTCGACTATCCAGCGGAACTCTGCGTATTCGCCTGACCCGGGAGCTTTACGCATCATCGTGACTGCCAGTTGGTTTTCAAAACTCGCCTGGGAGGGTTGAGGGACCAGGGTTGCGCCGAATGAAGAGCCGCGATGCTGCGCCAGGCCTTCCAGATCGATGCCCGCGGGCAATGTGCGCAGCAGCAGCGTTTTACCGCAGCCGGTGTTGCCGCTAATCAGTAACATTGGAAGGTTTATCAGCCGGTTTAGCGCTTCCAGCGCAAACCGGCGCAGCGCCTTATAGCCGCCGGCAATGAGCGGGCAGGCGGTTCCGGTTTCAATCAGCCACTGCTGGGCAATATGCGAACGCAGGCCGCCACGCGAACAGCATAAATAGCCTTCGGGATGCGTGCGATGCCATGCCTGCCAGCCAGCGATGCGCTGAGTTTTAAGCGTGCCGGTGACCAGCGACTCGCCGAGCGCGATCGCCGCCCGTTGACCGCTGGTTTTATAACAGGTGCCGACGGCGATTCGCTCTTCATCGTTCATTAGAGGAAGGCTGGTGGCCTGGGTGAAGGAACCCTGCGTGAATTCCACCGGTGCGCGTACATCCAGAATTGGGATACCGGAAAGCAGAATATGTTGATAGTCCCGGCTATCCGCGGGAAGTGGGTGTTTCAAATGCATAACCTGTGAGGCCGCCAGCGCGCGCGCCAGCATTGAACTATAACGGGAAATCTTAGGGGCTATAGCGCCCCTGCGCCATGATCCTAAGCGGATTACCGGCTATTTTGCGCCATTTTTATCGCCCCGTCTTGCCTCAATTCTTTGCGCGCCCATGCAATCGTATCTGCATAGTCTTCCGGCAGAAGCGGCGCCAGCGCGCTTAGCGTTGCGCTCAGGCTATTTGCGTCCCCAGGATGAATATTAAGATGGCCGACTTTGCGGCCGGGGCGCACTTCTTTGTCATACCAGTGTAAATGCACCCGTCCCAGCCGCAGCCATGCCGCCTCTTTCGGCGTGCCAATCAGGTTAATCATCGCCGTTGGCGCATCGACGATGGGGGTAGGTAGCGGGAGATCGAGAATCGCGCGCAGGTGAAGCTCAAACTGGCTGAGCGATGCGCCGTTTTGCGTCCAGTGCCCGCTGTTGTGTACGCGCGGTGCCAGTTCGTTAATAAGCAACCCATCCGGTGTGATAAAACACTCCATTGCCATGACGCCGACATAGTCCAGCTCGGTTAAGAGGCGGCCCAGCAGTTCCTGCGCCTGGCGCTGCAGCGTGGCGTCAGGAAACGGGTGGGCGACGCTGGCGCGCAAAATACCGTCCTGATGGAGATTCAGCGTGAGCGGATAAAAAATGAGCTTTCCACCGCGCCCTCTGGCCCCGATAAGCGACGCTTCGCCGCTAAAGCAAATCGCCTTCTCGACGATA
Source organism: Erwinia sp. HR93 (assembly GCF_034555055.1). NCBI lineage: Bacteria > Pseudomonadati > Pseudomonadota > Gammaproteobacteria > Enterobacterales > Erwiniaceae > Erwinia > Erwinia sp. HR93. Next base: position 32,635 of record NZ_JAXUDP010000002.1, on the reverse strand, counting down.
GATGCGCCGTAGCAGTCATGAGGTAGTAATGATGCCCCGGAGAACTGTAGCCGCCACTGGCCGCGTCCGTCGTAACCGCCAGTGCGCCGTTTAACCACCACCTGTTCGCCGAGCTGGCTGAATATTTGCGGCCAGTTATCGCCGCTATTTAGCGGCAGCCAGGGGGCGGTTGGCAAGTTCAGTCTCTCAAAAAGCCGTTTTTGCGTGAGACGATCGGCGATGATGGGGAAGACATCGCGGTTAACAAAAGCGCTATGCGTCACCAGTTCACGGGTCAGCGCGGTTTCCGGCCAGCGTTCAATTTCAGCGGTTATCACGCTTTGCCGCCAGGGGATAGTTTCTGCACGGGCGTCAGGACCAATCGGCCAGACGCTAATGCCAAGCGGTTCGCCCGCCTGACGCAACATGCGGCCTAGCTGACCGTCACCCAGGACACAAACCTGCATTATCTCTCCTCGCGCGGATCGGGATGATTGAGGACTTCATCGGTTTGGCGCTGGCGCCATGCGGTCAGGCGCTGATGCAGTTTATCATCGTGTAGCGCCAGAATTTGCGCTGCCAGCAAGGCGGCGTTAGCCGCGCCGGCTTTGCCGATAGCAAGCGTACCGACCGGGACGCCGCGCGGCATTTGTACAATGGAGTACAGGCTATCTACGCCGCTGAGCGCCGCGCTTTGTACCGGTACGCCCAGTACGGGAATTAATGTTTTAGCCGCCAACATGCCGGGCAAATGCGCCGCGCCGCCGGCGCCGGCGATAATAACTTGGAAGCCTTGCGCGGGTGCCTCTTCGGCGAAGCGAAAGAGTTTGTCCGGCGTGCGATGTGCTGAAACGATTTCAACGTGATGGGCAATATCGAGTTCATTCAGAATGTCAGCGGCGAAACATAAGGTGCTCCAGTCGCTCTGTGAACCCATAACGATAGCGATGCGTGGATGAAAAGGCATGCGTCCAGTAGCTCCTGTATGGCAAAACAACAGCGGCGGATCGTAAAAGGGCAGGCGGCAGAATACCATGACATAATGGCAAGGAAAACGGTTGCGTGAATAAATATCACCCTAAAAGGCGCCGTTTATTATTCAGGTTAAGGCAAACCAGCGGCGCCAGATAAAGCGAATAACTAGAAATTCAACCGTACCAAGTAGCAAAAACCAGACGCAAAACAGCAGCGTGTAGAGTTGATTCATATCCATTAAATGGAAGAAACCGATAAGGCGCTGCGCAAGGGCCGGCGTGAGGGTGGGCGCTGGCAGCAGCAGGCAGGAAAGAAACGCCAGCAGGAGAATGCCGCCCGCGCTGAGTAGCGTTTCCGACGCGGATTTCATAATGTTATATCCCGGTTAAAAACGCTATTGTAGGGGAAGGCCTAAGGCGGCGCAAAAGCATTCTAGAAAGGAAATTCGAGCAGTTCGATATCCTGCGGCGTGACTTTAATCATCGATCCCCGCTGGTGCCACGCGCCGAGGACCGCGCGTTGATATATCTGCTCGTTTATCTCCAGCCTGTGTATTGCCGGGCGGTGCGTATGCCCGTGAATCAGCCACTGCACACGATTTTTCTCCATCGCGTCGATGACCGCCTGTTGATTCACGTCCATGATGGCCTGCGTTTTTTCGCTATTGGCCATTTTGCTTCCGGCGCGCATGCGCGCAGCGATGCGGCGACGTATAAAGAGCGGCAGTGAGAGAAAGAGTTTCTGCAGCCAGCGCTGATTCACGCGGGCGCGAAAAGCCTGATAGCCGATATCGTCGGTACACAGCGTGTCGCCGTGCATGATGAGAATACGGCGGCCATAGAGATCCACGACTTGCTCCTGTGGCAGAAGATGCATGCCGCTTTCACGGGCAAAGCGTCCACCCAACAGGAAATCGCGATTACCGTGTATAAAATAAATAGGTAGCCCGTGCAGTGCCAGCGCTCTTAGCGTGTCGGCAACTTCACGGTGTAAGGGATTAGGATCGTCATCGCCAATCCAGGCCTCAAATAAATCACCCAGAATGTACAGCGCGTCGGCACTTCCCGCCTCACGCGCCAGAAAGCGTAAAAAACCGGCGGTAATCGCCGGTTCTTCCACGCAGAGATGAAGATCTGCGATAAACAGCGTCGCCACGATTATTCGCTAACGGTAACGCTTTCGATAATCACGTCTTCTTTAGGCACGTCCTGATGCATACCGCTGCGGCCCGTGGAAACCCCTTTAATTTTATCGACGACGTCCATGCCTTCCACGACTTCGGCGAACACGCAGTAGCCCCAGCCCTGCAAACTTTCCGCGCTGAAGTTCAAAAAGTCGTTATCAGCTACGTTGATAAAAAACTGCGCGGTTGCAGAGTGCGGTGCCTGAGTACGCGCCATTGCCAGCGTGCCGCGCGTATTTTTCAGGCCATTGTTGGCTTCATTCTGAATAGGATCTTTAGTGGATTTTTGCTTCATACCCGGCTCAAAACCGCCGCCCTGAACCATAAATCCATTAATGACGCGATGGAAAATGGTGTTGTTGTAAAATCCTTCGCGGCAATAATCGAGAAAGTTCTTCACGGTGAGCGGTGCTTTGTCATCAAAGGTTTTAATGACGATGTCACCATGATTGGTGTGAAAAGTAACCATTTTATGCATCCTGTGAGTTGTTCAGTACACTGGCCCCAAAGAGCAGGGCGCGTCAGGAAGTTGTTATAGCATAACTCGCTGTTCGGGTTAACCTTGCAACGCGTGCTGCTTCCCGAGTGAATTATGGGTAAGATATAGCGTTTGGTTATCCACCGTTTAACATGGAATCTTCAGATGTTGAAAATTTATAATACCCTTAGCCGTCAAAAAGAAGCGTTCAAGCCCATCCATGCGGGTGAGGTGGGTATATATGTATGTGGGATAACCGTTTACGATCTTTGTCATATCGGACACGGACGCACGTTCGTCGCGTTTGATGTCGTGACGCGTTATTTACGCTATCTCGGTTACCGTGTGAATTACGTGCGCAATATTACTGATATCGACGATAAAATTATCAAGCGCGCGAATGCCAACGGGGAGGCGTTTACCGCCCTTGTCGACAGAATGATTGCGGAAATGCACGCGGATTTTGATGCGCTAAATATTTTGCGTCCGGACAGCGAACCGCGCGCCACGCAGCATATTCCTGATATTATTGCCCTAGTTGAGCGTTTGCTCGCCCGCGGGCACGCCTACGTTGCCGAAAACGGTGACGTGATGTTCTCTGTTCCTACCGACCCACAATACGGAAAGCTATCGCGCCAGGATCTTGAGCAGCTGCAGGCCGGCGCGCGCGTGGAAGTCGCCGAAGTTAAACGAAACCCAATGGATTTCGTGCTGTGGAAAATGTCTAAACCCGGAGAGCCGAGCTGGCCGTCACCGTGGGGAGAAGGCCGCCCCGGCTGGCATATCGAATGCTCTGCCATGAATTGTAAGCAATTAGGCACTCATTTTGATATTCACGGCGGTGGCTCTGATTTGATGTTCCCGCATCATGAAAATGAAATCGCGCAGTCTACCTGCGCTCACGATGGCGAATACGTTAACTACTGGATGCACTCCGGTATGGTGATGGTCGATCGTGAAAAGATGTCGAAGTCATTAGGTAACTTCTTTACCGTGCGCGATGTGTTAAAGCATTACGATGCCGAAACGGTGCGCTATTTTTTGATGTCCGGCCATTATCGTAGCCAGTTGAATTACAGCGAAGAGAATCTGAAACAGGCGCGCTCTGCGCTGGAGCGTCTGTATACGGCGCTGCGTGGAACGGATGTGAATGCCGCAGCCGCAGGGGGCGAGAGCTTTGAGGCGCGTTTCACTGAAGCAATGAATGATGATTTCAACACGCCGGAGGCTTATTCGGTGCTGTTTGATATGGCGCGTGAAGTGAATCGCCTTAAAGCAGAAGATATGGCTGCGGCTAACGGGATGGCGGCCCACCTGCGTAAACTGTCCGCCGTGCTCGGGCTGCTGGAGCAAGCGCCCGAGCTATTTTTGCAAAGCGGTTCCCTGGCGAATGACGGTGAGGCGGCTGAAATTGAGGCGCTGATTGCTGCGCGCAATGCCGCACGCAGCGCTAAAGACTGGGCGGCGGCCGATGCGGCGCGCGATCGTTTGAATGAGATGGGCATTGAACTGGAGGATGGCCCGCAAGGAACGTCGTGGCGGCGTAAATAACGGCGTTCTGCCACCGCGCCAGGCCTGCGAAAATGCGTGCGCATTATCCAGTAAGCCGGGGGATATATCCCCCGGCTTTTATCAGAGAGCGGGTGCCTATCTGCCGGTGGCATAATTATTATCTTTGGCTCTGCATTAGTGCTGTAAAGTCGCATCAGGCATCAGGCATCAGGCATCAGGCATCAGGCATCAGGCATCAGGCATCAGGCATCAGGCATATATTGCGGTTCAAACTTTCAATCCGGCGTTTGTGGCGCAAGCCGCATCATCTGCCGCAGGTTCCTTATCAGTTAATATAAACCCCTGCTAACGGCGCTCATTCGCGCGCTAAGGCCCGTTTACGCGTGAAAGAAATAGCGTTCCCCTGCCAAATGGAATACTGCTGAGCCATCGCTGATATTTATCCTATAGAAGGTCTTTTGCACTGTCCTGAGCTGCGCTGGCGTTAACTTACCAGAGCGGGAGGCCGCCACCAAAACGCATTTTGAGCAGGTCGTGGCCCGTATAGGTATCTCATTTTTATTCTTATAAACCCCGGCAGCTACTGATGTGCCCATGCGCAATCATGCGTTAACCCTGTAAAAGATTAAGCCATTTAAACTATACAAGCTCCCTCATGAATAAGACTTTTTTATATGCGTTTTTTCTTATGTAGATGACAAATTTGGTAAACAATTTGAGTCAGAATATTTCCCGATTTCTTTTTCATTAATATATGTGGCGGCGGTTTGCCGGGGGTAACTGCAGGTCGTTATCTGCTTTGTTAGGCTATCGCAAAAAAAAACATAAAAAATGTAATTGTAGGAATTTTCCATTCAGGTAAAGTGGGATTTCGCTATTTTTGTTTAAGAATTTACTTATTTTTTCAGGCCGGCTTACGTTTTTTTTAAATAAAGCATGTCATAATTCCACGATTTTTGATTACACAAGGATGTTTGTATGAAAAACGCGTTGTACGCCTTTTTTATTACAGGATGTATGTTTTTAGCATTTGCCGCGTTTACGGCCTGGTCGCACTGGCATTTCGTTGAAAATGCGCGTCAGGACGAGGGGACCGTTATCGATCTTGAGCATGAGCAAGGCGAACACGGTAGTACCTGGTATCCTGTGGTGCGCTTTAAGGATAATAGCGGCAAAATTCGCGAATTTAGCGCGACCATTGGCAGTAGCCACTATCGGGATCGGGTAGGGGAGCCAATTAAAGTGCTGTATCCTGAGAGCAATCCTGAAAATGCAATAATCAACGACGCTGCTGGTATCTATACAACGCCTATTATCATGAGCCTGCTGGGCGCCTTTTTTGCCTGCGTTGGCGCGCTGCCGCTGGGTTACTTTCTGGTTCGCCGTATAGAGGCCTCCCGATTATTGCGGGAAGGAAGGCCGCTTAAAGTTGATATTGTCGGCGTAGAACTAAATACAGAGGTTGAAATTAATGGGCGTAACCCGTGGCGTATCGTTTGCCATTGGTTTGATAGCGCAGAAAATAAAGTTCATCAATTTCATAGCGCTAATTTATGTTTTGATCCCACGCCGTGGATAATAAAACGCAATAGAACTACGGTGTATGTCGATCGTCAAAATATTCAAAAATATCATCTGGATATTTCCTGGCTGCCGGAAATGGCTTAATTTTTACAGTGCAAGTTTCTTCAGCGGCGGTAGTCAGCGCTTAAACGTGAAGATGTCTGCATATGCGCATTGCATACAGATAATAAGGGAAAGTTAACGGCCAGGGGCGCCGGCCACGGTATGTAACCCACCGGCGCTAATGAGTTACCGCCGCAGTGAAAGCGGCGGTTGAAGGTTGTTATGCTATGACGGTAATATGCAATCCATTAAATGAAACGCTTTCTCCGGCGATGACTTTACGCCGCTTTCGGGTTTCAGTTTCCCCATTAACTTTTACGCTGCCTTCGCTAATCACGATTTTTGCCTGAGCGCCGCTTTCACACCAGCCTTCAAGTTTTAATAGATCGCATAATTCCACATAAGGATGCCTGCCAAGGGAAAATGTATTCATCTTAAGTACGCTCCGCGTCGTGATATTCTTCGCAGGCCTGCAAAGTATTTTGAATTAATGTTGCTACCGTCATAGGGCCAACGCCGCCGGGAACGGGAGTGATAAATGCAGCGCGTTCGCTGGCTTCATTAAAAATAACGTCGCCAACGACTTTTCCGCTTTCGAGCCGGTTAATGCCGACATCAATCACGATGGCACCTTCTTTAATCCAGCCGCCGGGAATAAACCCGGGCTTACCTACAGCAACAATCAGCAGGTCTGCGTTTTCAACGTGCTGACGCAGATTTTTTGTAAAGCGGTGCGTAACTGTCGTTGTACAACCTGCCAGCAATAATTCCATGCTCATGGGCCGCCCGACGATGTTTGAAGCACCAATAACAACGGCGTTAAGGCCGTAGGTGTCAATGTGATAACGCTCCAGTAGCGTCACAATGCCGCGCGGAGTGCAGGGACGCAGGCGCGGAGAGCGCTGACATAAACGACCAATATTATAAGGGTGAAAACCATCAACATCTTTATTGGGAGAGATGCTTTCCAGCACTTTAACGTTATCAATGCCTGCGGGAAGGGGAAGCTGCACCAAAATACCATCGATTGAGGCATCCTGATTTAGCGTATCAATCAGTGTAAGAAGTTCAGCTTCGGTTGTGGTTTCGGGCAGGTCGTATGAGCGGGAAATGAAGCCAACTTCATCGCACGCGCGTCGCTTACTGTTAACGTATATCTGCGAGGCCGGATTGCTGCCCACCAGAATAACGGCAAGCCCTGGCGCACGTTTACCTGCGGCGATGCGTGCGGCTACTTTTTCCGCTACCTCAAGGCGCACTTGATGCGCAATCGTTTTACCATCAATTATTTTTGCTGCCATAGACGTAGGGATTCCATCCATATCATGTCGCTGGGTAGGCGCCTATTCTGGCAGAACCGGCACGCGCTGTCAGTCGCGGTTTACATTTTAAGGTAGAGTACAAACCTGGCGGATACTATCTTTCTGAATCATTATGGCAAATTGAACCGGTGTTAGCGGCGACTTAGTGAGCAGCCTGACTGAAAGCCATTGACTCGATGTGCACTGAACGTATAATTCAGCCACCTTGTAAAGCAAGGCTTTCTTTCAGCGCGCCCTTAGCTCAGTTGGATAGAGCAACGGCCTTCTAAGCCGTAGGTCGTAGGTTCGAATCCTACAGGGCGTGCCATTAAGAATCATGTACTTACGCCTCCTTCGCTTCCTCCTGATTTCCGTTGTGGGACATATTTGGGACATCAACACCGAAAATTGAGTCAATTTGCTTTGCATGCTCAGTTAAATGATTAGGTGCCAGGTGGGCATATCGACGGACCATTTCGATACTTTCCCAGCCGCCCATTTCCTGAAGTACGGATAACGGAACTCCGGACTGAATTAACCAGCTAGCCCATGTGTGTCTCAGGTCGTGAAAACGGAAATCCTCAATACCTGCACGCCGACATGCAGCATTCCATGCGCTCTGGTCATCAACCCTCATCTTCCTCACTGATGGAGTCTTTGAGCCATCAGGTCGAACACCGGCTTTCATATGGACGAATACCCATTTATGATGATTGCCAATCTGATCGCGCAGTACCTTACAGGCCGTATCATTCAGCGCTACGCCAATAGCTCTGTTTGATTTACTGTCTTCAGGATTCACCCAGGCAACACGACGCTGCATGTCGATTTGCTGCCATTCCATATTGATGATGTTCGAACGACGAAGGCCGGTTGCCAGCGCAAACTTAACAACCGATTTCAGTGGTTCAGGACACTCCTCAATAAGCCTCTTCGCCTCATCATGCTCCAGCCAGCGCACCCGCTTATTCCTTACCGCGGGAACTTTTATCACTGGTGCCTTCTCCAGCCATTTCCAATCACGTTCTGCCGCACGCAGAATAGCTTTCATCAGTGCCAGATGTTTGGCCTTGGTTGAAGTGGTGACGGGGGAGGCTGAATATACCGGTGCTGGCTGTCCATTCTTCTGCGCCGCGGCTGCCTGAACCTTCCATATCTCAAGCAACTTGCGGTTGCTCATCTTGTTTACTGCTGAGTAAATCTTTTGCTCGGTAACATCCTTTAATCTAATCCCCTCGAAATGCGCAAGCCAGAACGCCATGCGGCTACGGTCGTCTTTCAATGACTTCTTCTCGGCCTTTTCCTCAAGCCACCGCATGCATGCATCATCAAACGTTACATCAGGGAAATCACCTAAACGTTCTACTCGCCACAATTCAGCTTTGCGCTTGTCATGTAGCTCAGTAGCGAGCCGTTTGTCGGAAGTCCCAAGGCTTTCCTTAATTCGCTTCCCGCCCGGGAGCGAGTACGATGCGTACCATATTTCACCTCTGCGGAAGAGTGACATTGCGTTTCCTCTTTAATGCCATCACCCGCGCTCACGCCGACAGTATGCAGCGGAGACTGAAGCGCCGCAATGCAGGCTTGCCGTGTAGTGAGGTATGGGGATTTGGGTTTGGAAGGGTCTTTTCGTGTTGCCTGAAGGCGGCCTGTGCGAATCCAGTTGGTGGCGGTAGGTCTGGATATCTTTAGAAAGGCACAGGCTTCATCAAGTGTGATGCTGTGTGATTCCATGGTTACTCCAGATTGAGAGCGTTAAGTAAGTCCATCAATGCGTCGTAACATTCTGGAGGAACGACGACATCATCAGTTGAAAGCATCGCCTCTATAGCATCGAAACACATGCTTGCATCCTCCTCCGTCATGCTGATGAACAAGCATCCTTCTTCCTGGTCATGGTTAGATTTCATTATCTATCTCCTTACGCTAATTTCTTATACACGCGAGGCTTATCAACAGTGGCCGCGCGAAGTTCGTGTTCTGCGTGAGAACTGTAATCACCGAAGTCCCACTCGATGCGATACCATGTCGGCCTGTTCTCCTGCTCCGTAACGCCATCAACCACTCCTTTGCGAATTTGCTTAAGCCAAGCTGTCAGGAATTTGTTCTCGTTAACGCTCTGGAAGCTATTGCGCTTCAGCATCTCTTCGCGTGGGATATCGTTTATGGGTTTGAAGCGGTGTCCGGCGATAAGCTCGTTGGGAGTGATAAAAGGGTCGTAATAATTTCCAATCATGATGGCAGCCTCGATAATTTTGCTCTGACTGAATAGATTGAACGGGAGGTATGTCATGCTGAATCCTTACTTGATGAGGAGGGTAGGCTTGCCGAGCTTGAGTGATGCACCAGGAATTGAATTACCGGCCTTGAGTTGATGCTTGATGGCTAACTTGTCAGCCTTTATTGAGGTTACGTATTCGACGTACTCAGGAGGTAGGGAGCCTTCGTCTGTGATTTCAACTGACTCCACAGGAGCACGAACAGTTACCTGATGGATGCCAGCTTTGAGTGATTTTTTCCCTGCCGTTTCGAGAGATGCGGCAACATATTCCTTCATGCTAGCAACGCGGTTTTCTGCAGCCTTTGCGCGCTCTGCAAGGCGCTTACTTTCTTCTTTCAGCGCCTCAGCATAAGCAGATTCGTTTTTGCAGACAGCGAGGATTTGCTCCACCTTTGCTTCCAGCTCCCACTCAATTCCATCAAGCGTGTCGGCAATCATTTCCGGTTCCATGCCAGAATCTGAGAGTTTGGCAAAATCATTTGCAATCTGATAAAGGGCGGTCATTATGCTGCCTCCGGGAATTTTGGTTTGCATTCGTGATAGATGGCCTGAACGTTCTGCTGCAATTTCATCCCCATGGTCAGCTTGAATGCTTCCTGGAACTTAATTTTCAGGTCAAATAACGTCCCAGCATTCGCCATTTCATCGCATAGCACCTGAACGCGCTCGATGATTTCCTGCTGTCGCTTGCGCTCATCCTCGCGAATATCTTCCTCTGACTTATGCGGCATCACTGGCTCCTGATGCATGCCTTCATCTTCATTGAGCAGGTGGATTGCATTATCCAGACGTTGCGCCCTAGGCCAGTATTTCGAAGCTCGCTTGACGATGGTCTTACGCGCCATTTCTTCCCAGAACGTCTTCCATGGGCCGTTCTTTGCCTTGCTGGTAGCTTCCACCGACTTAATCTCTGCCAGGTTCATTTCTTCAGTCAGGTAGTCACCATCAGCAGTCTTAACCGTGCAATAACCACCGACAACCTCGCCACGCTCACCAAACGCGTTGTATTTGTGCGTAGGAGCGCTATCAAGCCCGTTTGATTCATATGTGTCAGCTGAGTACACCAGTTTGCACTGACCCCACTTAATGGAGCCTGTAGACTGCGCAAGGTGCAGCAACCCCATGTAGCTGATATCGAGGCACACCATGCCGTCGCGAGGAACCAGATAGGCCAGTTTGCTAGCCGGGTTCAGCGTAATGCCAATGGCTGCTACGTTGATGATTGCGTTCTGTGCGCTGGTAGGGTTGGATAGGGCTGTTTTGGCGAGGAAGTCATTCTTCTGGAAATACTGAATTGCGAATTGGCTTTCCTTTGCCCAATTAACTGTCTGCTCAGTTAATGCCCCGCAGAATAGCGGCTCCTGCTGCTTAACAAACTCAACGATATTGCTCATGCTTCGTCCTCAAATGTATGTCGGCTCAGGAATATGCCGATCGCATACTCCACCTCTACGCGCGGCCTGAATATTTTCCACATAACTTCGCCAGCGAATTCCTGATAGTTGCAGTCGTCTTCGCCAAGCCATTCAACAGCTGCTTTCGTGTGGTCGTCAGGTTTATGTGATTCCAGCATATTGAGTACCGGCCGCATGGTCGCGCACAACATCTCAGTCTGCTTATCAATTTTCGCGTGGTCTTCATCGCTTAGATGCGCGATGATTTGCTTAATCTCTGTTTTGTCTGTCATCGTCAGGCGCATCTTCTGCATCCTCTTTCTGCTGTTCCGCCCGGTCCTGCATCGCGTAGGCATTCATCGCATCACCTCCGGTTGTCCGAAACCATCCAGAACCACGTCAACAACGCTGTCCCGAATTCGTTTAACCTCGCTAACTGTTTGCAGATACAGATAGCCGTTTGTATTAGCTGACGCTCGCCAGGTGCGGCCGTCATGGATAACCAGCGTTCCCGGTTCAACGTTTTGTGTTGTTACTGTTTGGGTGCCATACATAACGCCTCCATTGCCCGGTTAATTGCGTTTTTCAGTCGCGCTACAATTCGGTCTAGCTGTGATTCGTTGTGCTGGAATACGCCCATAGCGGCGCACCCAGCGGCAAATGCATAATTCCGCATGGGGGTGACTCCTGTTATTAGTTGGCATAGCGAAAACGTCTCTCGAGTGAATGACGTTATGGATATGCAGGCATAAAAAAGGCCGCTTATGCGACCTCGTTTAATGGCCGCTGTAATTTATTCGGCAATGAAGATGGTGTCATATTCACCTCTGTGGCTTGCTGCCAAAAGAAGGCCGTGTTACACGGCCTCTATAAATTCACCATTTTCATTAAGCTGATACCACTTATCAGGCTCAACTCCGTTTTCGCCGACCTTGCTGGCGCGAATATGGATAAGCGCACCGTCCTCATCGCGGTAGCAGAGCACAATTGCACCGCTTTCAGAGGCTCGAGCCTTGCCTTCAATGCCTAGTGAAGCAGCCACGGAGTATAATCCTGAAACCTCTGCCGCTGACCGGTAGCCAGTGTTGGTTGCCGCTGACTGGTAGCCAGTGTTGGTTGCCGCTGACCGGTAGCCAGTGTTGGTTGCCGCTGACCAGTCGCCAGTCATGATCTGCTGTTCAAGCGACTTATCAATCTTGCTCCAGATCCATTCGATGCCTCGCTGGATGAACTGAGGCAGCGTTAATTCGGCTTTAATGGTAATGCTGGCACTGGCGATTTTGGTGTCGCCACCTTCTCCACGGTCAGTAACACCAAAAGAGATTGTTTCCGCATAGCGGCTGTCCGCTGGCGGATAATAACCAAAAACACCGAAAGGGCATTCACAGGCATGAAAACCAGAGCCACAAGCCTCTACTTTTCCTTCGTGATGGAAGGTTTTGCCAATTTCAAACTGGAAGTCACGACACTTGAGGTCTTTATTGAATCCCTTGAATGTAACAATCTCTTTTGTCATTTTGTTATTCCTGAAATTTAGGTGATAAAAAAGGCCGACTTAGCGACCTGATTAAATAAGTGGCTTACTGCTCAGCTTCATGCGCTGAGGTCTTTTAGCTTCTGAATTGCTTTATTCATCTCGTCCATGCAGTCGATGAACTCGTCCAGTTTTCGCTGCATCTTTCCTGCTGCCTGGCATATTTCCAGCTTCACTGGCTGGAGCTTTTTGTTGAAGAAATCATTCTCATTGCGCTTTTTCTCAGCTTCTTCTGCGGCTTTTAGTAGCTGTTCAGCCTGCTTCCTCAACGCTTCAGGAGAGGTTGGCAGAGATAAATTTTCCATTGGTTTCTCCTGCTGTTTTGGAGGTTCTGCGGTTGCTACTGCTTTCTGTACTTGCGGCTGCTTCAGTGGGTAGACGTAGCCAGGAATTGTCGTCGGATATCCGTATTTTTTGTGTCGCAGGAAAGTCATCATGTTCTTTCCGTTAAGCGGTCTTGCCTGGAGCACCAGAATGCTCTCTCGTTGCTCCAGAAATTCGATTAGCGAGTCCTTTTCGCGCTTACTAAGCGACCCGAAAGCTCCGACCTTATTGCTTAGCTTGGTGAGCGTCACGCCTTCAGGCATCTTCTCTACAAAGCTCTTAACTTCTGCCAGCGGCCGGTAAAGCTTCGATGGCAACGTTGCTGGAGTCATATTTACCTCGCTGTAACCTGTTTACTCTTACGATGACCAGCTGCGTACAGCGCCACTTCCGGCAAGCAGACTGCGCCACCTTCAACTTCCTTCTGACGCGCTACGGCAAGCGAAATGGCTTTGGTTACGCGCTCACTACAGCCTTCCGACAGCCGTGAAAATGCACGGTCAATCTTTTTACAGTAGGCTTTCATCTCTTTGTGCTGACGAGCACGTTCGAGTTTACGAATCTCTCTGGCTTTCATTGGATACCTCCGATGATTGACTTTGGTGGTGTGCAGTGGGACTTGAACCCACATACCGAGCGGCCGCACCGGATGAGATAACCCATGTTGCGAACATTGGTTAGCGCTCAACTCCCTCTGCTGAGGGCGCTCTATCCGTTTGAGCTATGCACACCCCAAAGCCAACTACTCTTTGGCGGGGACGAATCATCCCCATATCATCTTGTTAAAGAGCTGCCAATCAGTTCCGTTTGGCTACCAGCGTCCTGCTGATGGCTTAACAATACAAAATGTACTGAGTGTCGTCAATACAATATGTACTTAAAATTTGCGAGAATGTACGAAGTGTATGAATGAGAAGGGAAAATAAATTTTGGGTATTAAAAAACCCGCCGAAGCGGGTTGAAGGATTGGAGGCTAAATTACAGGCCTTGCCATTTGGCTTCTATCACGACACCAATGATGCGACAGTTCCCATCTATTGGAAACATATGGTAGCTGGGGTTAAGCGGTTTGAGGTATTTCTGCCCGGCGTCTACTACGTATTTCTTGAAGGTTGCCTCGTTCTCTGAATCCAGCTTTGCAACTACAAGTCGTCCGTTCGTTGCCTCGATTGCTGGATCAACCAGTATCTGCATTCCTTCCGGAATGCTTAGGCCGGTGGGAGAAGTCATCGAATCACCCCTTACCGTCAGCCAGAACGACCGCTCGCTCGCATGTGCTGTTGTCTCAGGCCATACCTCAATCTCTTGAAGTTGATAAGGCTCAACAGCCTCGCACCAGTTTCCTGCGCTAACCCAGCTAATCAGGGGGAATCTCCTTACCTCAGTATTAGGACGTGGATTAGTGACATTACCCATATCAGAATCTGGATAGTCAACCATCCCATCAGAACTCAGCACCAACTCCTTCAGGCCGATCTGCTTCATGATTGAGGCGATATCCTCAATGCTAGGTTCGCGACGACCATTTAGCCAATGACCAATCGCCCCCTGAGTCTTTCCGAGAGCTTCGGCAAGTTTATCCTGGGTAATCCCAATCTGTTTCATCCTGGCCTTAGCCAGTTCATTCCACGGTGTTTTCATACGACGATTATTACGGGTTGTATTAACTGTCACAATGCACAAAATGTATTAATCTCCTTGCATTATCTCAGTACAGTTTGTATTATTGTTTTACGTACCATCCTGAGGAGATGAACCGATGAGCAATCTTCGGAAAATCCGGGAAACCATGAAGGTTTCTCAAGCCATTCTGGCTGAAAAGGTTGGGTGCACACAGGGAGCAATTGGGCACTACGAATCGGGTCGACGACATCCGGATTTGAAAATGTGCCGCCAGCTCGTTGATGCCCTCAACAGTTTTGGCGCAAAGGTTCAGTTGGATGATGTGTTTCCTCCTGAACTGAACGCAGCTTAAGCAGTACCGCTCTTTACACAATCAGGCCAGGGATGTTTCGTCCCTACAACCAACGCATCAACCGATGCGTATTTACTTATTAACTAAGGAATATATTAAAAAATGGAAATAGCAAAAGACAGCAAAAAGGTACGCGAAGTGGAAACAGAGCTTCGTGCCCGACTCGTTTCAATGGGTCAGACAAATTTCGCAAAGATGGCGGGATGGGCTGATTCAAAGGTGAGTCGATTAAACATTCACGATATGGCTGTGACGTTCGTTCTTCTGGAGAAAGTCTGGGAGACAAGCCTGATTCGGGAAGTGGCAAGACAGGCTATTGCAGCTGTGATGCCAGAAAGCAAAAAACGCCCAGCGGTAACTGAGCGTTTAGAGCAAATCACATTGGATTTTTGAGTCACTGTGTTACGTCAACAACACATTCAACAGGAGTAATTATATGCGAAAAAATACCGAATTGCACAAAGAAGTTAAGCGATCTCGCTTCCTTCAATCCATTGAACCAAACACCGCAATGATGTTTTCCAGCGTAGCTAAGTTTGAGCTGATGAAGTCTGAAGCTAAGGCTCTCCTGAAGGATTTGCCAGTTGAAGACGGATATACGTTCATTCCAAATTCCTTCCTCGAAAGGCTTCTCAAGCAGGACTTCTCTGTAGAGCAGTTCAACGAGATCCTGAAAGTATTCCGTGAGGGTCGATAGCCATGGAAAGCACTGCAATTGTTTACGATTTCAGCGCCGCACACGAGCGCAGGAGTTCCCGGATGGAAAACCAAAAACAGGGTCACTTTGCTCTGTTCAGGAGTCTTCTGTCAAAGGATTGGGCGACTGATACAGCCAAGTTTGCATTGTGGGTAAGGATTATCGGTCTTGCTCAGTACAAGCCACGTAGTGTTGAATTTGACGGCGTGAAATGGGACCTACAGCCTGGGCAGCTTGTGACGAAAATCTCCTATCTGGCGAGGAAACTTAAAGACTCTCAAGGGAATGAGAAGTCCGCTAAACAGGTTCGCGACATGCTCGAATTCTTCGCAAAAGAGAAGATGATCACCTTCGCAGGGAACCGTCATGGAACCGTGATTTCGGTCATAAATTACACAGATTATCAGGCCGATTTTGAGGTAACAAAGCAGGTAATTAACGAGGTAACAAACAAACCGAGCAATCATGCGGCCTCAGAGGTTGTTGAGGTAACAAAGCAGGTAATTAACGAGGTAGAACAGAGTAAGAAGTTATTAGAACAAGAATATAAAAACATTACCCAAACCCACGAAGTGGGATTGTCTGGTGATGATAAATTAACACCACGTCAGAAAGGTACTAACCCTCGAGCTAAGAAAACCAACAAGCGATCAGAGCTACTGACATTCGACCGCGAGCGTTTCAAAGAGACGTGGAACTACAAAGCAAAACGTCTCGGAATGCCAACCATCCTGAGCATCACTAAAACCACTGAGGCCGGAATAAATCGCCTCTGGTCATCCTACCTGAAGCAGTGCAAAGAGCTTGGCAAGGAGCCACGTGATATCGACAGCATCCTGAACGGATACATCGAGCATGGTTATAAGCCGACTCAGTGGGCGCTAGGTGGCAACCCTGAAGGAAAGGTATACGGGATTGATACAGCCCTGACGCAGAAGAAGATTGACGAGATTTTAGGAGCGGGAAGCTGATGGAAAGTTACGACTTTGAGCACCAACTGGTTGGCTCGATGATGGTCAAAGGAGATCACATCGACTGCCGCGAAATCGCCGGGAAACTTCCTGCTGAAGCATTCGAGAACTTCCACCTGAAAAGCATGTACCAGGCGATTGTGACACTGCTCAATAAGGCTGAGCCGGTTGACATGTTCACTGTGAAGGATGCGGTGCCAGCCGCGACGAAGGACTTTGTGGTTGAGGTTGCATGCAAATGCTCATCGGCGGCAAACATCCGCGGTTGGGCTAAACGTGTCAGGCAGTGCTGGATGTTACGCCGTGGCGAGGCTGAGCTTAAGCGAGCGGCAGAGCTTCTGGCAGGAGCAGGAACGCATGACCTGAATGACCGGATCGCAGAGGTTAGCGGAATCCTGTCAAAGCTTCAGTTCGAAACCAACGACAAGCTACCGCGGCGCATTGGTGACCTTCTGGATGATTACATGGTTGTTCTGGAAAATAGAATGCGCGGTGAAGAATCAGGAATGTACCTGCGTACCGGTATTCAGCCAATGGACGATGCCTACGGAGGATTTGACCGAACAGACCTGATTATCATCGCAGGACGCCCGGGAATGGGTAAAACGGAACTGGCAATCAACATCGCCAACTCCATTGGGCAGCAGAAAGGGAAGGGGTTGTTTATCTCGATGGAAATGTCCGATATGCAGGTGGTGGAGCGCCATGTCGCAGACCGCGCTGGATTGTCGGTAGGCACTCTTCGCAATCCCCTTGGGATGATTCAGGAGCACTACACGCGACTAACCGCGGCAACAGGAACACTGCTCGAAGAGGACAACTACGTAATCGACGGAGCGTTTACCGTGGACGAATGCATTGCCCATGCTGAGCGACTTAACATGGACGGCGGGTTAAGCTTCCTGGCCATTGATTACCTTGGACTCATTGAAAAGCCGAAAGCAGACAGAAATGACCTGGCTATCGCTGAAATCACCCGCAAGCTGAAGCAGTTTACCCTTCGCAATAAAGTGCCTGTAATCCTCCTTTCGCAGCTTAACCGCGGCGTAGAAGGGCGACAGGATAAGCGACCAAACCTTTCCGACCTGAAGGACTCAGGTGCTATCGAGCAGGATGCAGACGTAATCATCTTCCCGTATCGAGATGAAGTTTACGACGAGAACAGCAACATGAAGGGAATCGCGGAAATCATCATTGGTAAATACCGCTCTGGCCAACCGCAGACGTTCTACATGGGATGGAAGAATGGCCACTTTGTGAATATTGACCAGCAGGAAGCAGCCAAGCAATTTTCAGCCAACCAGACGGAGTCGAAATCAAACGACTGGAGATAATCCATGAACACACGAGACAAAATACTCAACCACCTTAAAACAAACATTCCCACCTCAGCAGCACAATTCGCAAAGCTTCTCAAATGCCAGAAATCACATATCAACCTGCTACTGCGTGACCTTATCGCAGACAAGCAGATTGAGATTGAGCGCATCAGCAATAGCGTGAAGTACTACCGGTTAGCATCGCTGCATCATGAGCGCACGGAGGCTGTCCTGAGCTATCTGGATGAGCATGAAACCGGAATGGCCGTTGAGATATCCACTGCAACAGGAATCGACAAACGCCTCGTCACGAAGATGCTCAAGCACCTTCATGAAAACGGTGAGCTTCATCGTGACTGGTGCCACAAGAACGCATGGGTATACAGCAAGAAGCCGGTATTTAACTTTGGCTGTGCAAACCCGTTAACTGATTTATTCAACCAGAGATTGAGAGAGGTGCGTGCATGAGCAATAGCGATTATGCATTTTACGCAATCATCGACGATGAGGACGCGATTGTTTCTGTGGGTCATGAGAAGTACGGCGAAGTTAAGGCTGTATTCCGCACCAAAGAGGATGCTCAGCGAGTCATTGAGCTACAAGATGACGCGAAGGGCCTACGCATAAAAAAATGCGAAATCGTACAGGCCTAACACCCAGCACGCTGATGGAGAGGAATAATGGAAGTAAAAACATACGCAGTAAATTGCAACGACGCCTGGCTCAACACTAAAGGCGATGACATCTCTGATTCATACGTTAAGTATCGCGACTTCAAATCGCTTCAGGACAGATTCCAGGCTTACTGCAAGCATGATGGTGGCATGTTATACGGTCCTAATGTTACAAACACCATTTGTGCAATCTGCTACTGGGATACAGCGAATTGCCAGCACCGCAGAAGCAATCCTGATGATAACTATTGCATCGATTGCGGACAAAGACTGAAAGAGGAAGAGTGATGGAGAGGAATATGGACGAATCAAGAAAGCAGTTTGAAGCAGAAATGGCAAAACTTGGCGACTGCGTAGATATGCGGCGAGCAAAGAATGGCGATGAAGAGTACATGGCATGGGATGTGCGTCTGGCGTGGAAAATGTGGCAGGCATCTCGCGCAGCTATCGAGATTGAGTTGCCACAGTGGTTTTCTCCGCATGACTGCGGAGATAAGGTTATGTGGTCAGACGCTGTAGAGCAGGCCATCCGCGCAGCTGGAATCAAAGTGAAGGAGTGAGTATGAGGCTAACTTATGCAAATAGAGATGATCAAGACCGCAGGTGGAGTATTCGCTCCGGCATTTGAGCATGACCTTCCCCGCCTTACTAAGTTCCAAAACGGCGAGATGTACACAGCCGAATTAAAGTTAACCCGCAACCCAGCATTCCATCGAAAAATGTTCGCGTTCTTCAACTTCTGCTTTCAGCACTGGGCTGCTGACAGGGCAGGGCTTGAGCATGCCGACGAAACCACTCAGTTCAACCGGTTCAGGAAAGACCTGACGATACTGGCTGGCTTCTACGACATGGTGACGAACATTCGAGGAGAGGTTAGGGCAGAGGCAAAAAGCCTGTCATACGGAAGCATGGAGGCAGATGAATTCGAGCGCTGCTACAGCGCGATGATTAACGCAGCTATCAAGCATGTGTTCGGCAAGACGAAAGACCAAAACATTCTCAACCAACTGTATAGCTATTTCTGAGGTGCATATGGAAGAAATATGGGCTGTGGTAGAAATATGCCCTGATTATGAAGTGAGCAATCTAGGCAATGTTAGGTCAGTAGACCGCTATGTAACAGTATCGGCGAGCAATAGGACCAAATCTTACAAAACGTTTTACAAAGGGGTGAAAGTAAATCCATTCATTTGCAAGCAAACAGGTTATTTACAAATAAGAGTTAAGAAAAAGAAGTGCTCTGTCCACCGGTTAGTTGCATTTGCCCATTGCGATGGATATGCGGAAGGGATAGTCGTAAATCATAAAAATGGCATCAGGAACGATAACAGAGCTGAAAACCTTGAATGGGTTACACAGGCTGAAAATAACCTTCATGCATTCCGTGTAAACGGAAGAAGGCCGAGCTCACTCGGAAAATTCAGTGGGGAACACCCAACAAGTAAGGCTGTTATATCAACAGATATGAAAACCGGAGAGGAAAGGTTTTACGAAGCTGCGATGGACGCAGTAAGGGAGGGCTTTGATAGCTCATCAATCAGTCGATGCTGCCATGGAGGTATTTCTGATGATGAGAGATTCCGATGCTAACAACTGAACAATCCCAACAGTACGAGCGTAACAGCGTCAGATGCGTTGTATGCGATGACGAGTTGAAAGCAGATGAAACGTATTGCTGTGGATTCTGCGAGTCAGAGATGTGCGATCCTAATTTTGCGATGGTGGAGGTGATAAATGGCACTAAAGAGGGATAAATTTGATGCCGTGTTCTCTGCCCTGGTCAGGGAGCGGACAAACTGGCAATGCGATTACTGCGGGCGAACATTCCACCACGAAAAACAAAAACTCCACTGCTCCCACTTCAAATCAAGACGACACAAATCAACCCGATACCACCCATACAACGCCTTCGCTCACTGCGTAGGATGCCATCGCAAGCTGGAAGAAGACCCATACGAATTCACGACTCACGCCCAACTCACCTACGGCGAGATGACCATCGACCGCGTAGCGCATCTGGCAGCCATTCCTGTGCGACTGAAGCCGTGGCAAATGGATGAGCTTTACCAGCACATGAAAGCCGAACTAAAGCGCATGGAGGCTCTCAGGGGGCAAGGTGTAATGGGGCGCATAGAGTTCACATTACCAGACTGGTATCAGGATGAGATAACCATGCGAATGGGGGAGGCAGCATGACGGACAAATCAAACACCCCGGCAGAAATTAAAGACCTGTGGCGCACACCACCAGAGATTTTTGCGGCACTTGACGCTGAGTTTGGATTTCAAATTGATGCGGCAGCATCGGCGGAAAATGCATTGTGTCGTCGCTATATAACAGCGGAGCAGAACACACTGGTAACACCGTGGCGCGATTATATCACGATACCGGGTCATGTATGGCTAAACCCTCCATACAGCGACATTACGCCGTTCGTGGCTAAAGCGGCAGCCGAGAAATCAAACGGCGTGGGCTGTGTAATGTTACTGCCCGCCGATACATCAGTAGGTTGGTATCGGCGGGCTATCGAGACTGCCAGCGAAATCCGTTTCATCACCGCATCTGTAGATGATACAGGTCGTGTGACAGGCGGGCGCATTAAGTTTCTCAACCCGCTAACCGGCATTCCGCAGGGTGGCAATAACAAAGGATCAATGCTCATCATCTGGCATCCATATCCACGCTCAGGAGAGTGTCGAATGACGGCGGTCGATCGTGATGTGCTGATGGAGTACGGGCGCAGATTCATGAGGAAAGCAGCATGACAGACATAAGCAGAGAGGTCTGTGAAGAGTATCTGGATGCTCTGGTCACAGTGGAGTTATCCGTGAGATTCGCACAGCTAGAAGACAGGAAGGTTAACGCCACCATCCGCGCAACAGTAACCGAGTTACTAAAGCGCATCCGCGACAAGAAAATTCGCGCCATCTTCGCAGGCTTAGCACGTCAGCCATTCCCTGATGGAGCGCTCAAGATGATGCGTCGCCAGTTAGACAGCTTAGTAGGAGAGCCGGCATGAGCATTGAAACCGAGATAGAGCTTGGACAAGTTGTCGCATTCCCAACCAAGAAAGAAAGCCTAGAGGATGGCCTAGTCATCCAGCGCGAAGGACAGAAAGTTATGTGCCTGCATTCTGCGGTTTGGGTCAACGAAAAGGACAGAACGCTACGCTGTCGCAAGTGCGAAACGCTTATAGAACCCTTCGACTTTTTAATGACCCTATGCGACCAGGAATCTCGTTACATGGAGAGAGTTAAATATCTTCGTCGAGAGGAAAAGCAGCGCCGACAGAATATCGAGAAGCTTATTCAGATTGAGAAGAACGCTAAATCTCGAATAAGACGCGCAGGTAACAAAGAGCCTTTGCCACTATGGCAGAACGAGAGGGTTGAATAATGTGCTCAGTAACTAACATCCAGCAAGTCAAATGGCAGCTTCAGCGCGATATGCATACCGAGCAGGTGCTGATTGGCAAAGAACATGAGCTAGAGCGCAGTCTTGAGTATGTACGCGAGCAGCTGCGGGAAGTGCGTAATCGGCTCGGAACTAATAAGCCAGACCATGACCCGGAGGCAGCGTAGATGATCACAACCAAACTGATAGAAATCGATGACGAGCAGAAGCTTGAATTGGCTAAGGTCAGGGAGGCTTTCTACTACAACCCTGAGACAGGAAATTTTAGTTCAAGGCAGCATAATGGCATCCGTACAAGATGCATGATCGGCGATAACGGTTATATCTACGTAAGCATCAAAGGGAAGAAGTACGCAGCCCATAGGCTGGCATGGTTTTACTTCCATGGCAGATGGCCTAAAGAAGATATCGACCATATCAACGGAAACCCATCTGACAATCGCATTCTCAACCTCAGAGAAGCTACGAGAAAGCAAAACGCTCACAACCGACGTCTTGGCAAAAACAATACCTCAGGCATGCGTTGTGTCAGCAAGAACCGCGTCAATGGAAAATATGCTGTAAAGATATGGCGATTTGGGCAATGTTTCTCTCTTGGCGAGTATTCAGAGAAATTTGATGCTGCGAGAGTGGCTAACGATTTTCTCAGGAAAACAGACGAAGAGTTTTTCAGCGACGTTAGAGCTAAGCATGACCTACCTGATGATCAGCTTGCACTTCTCGCCACCATTAAACGAGCAAAAGACCTCGGGTTCAAACCAAGGCTTTTACCTGAAAATAGAGTGTGGGTGTCTCACATGCTTAATGCTTGGGGGCGCTGGGCATATGATGGCATGAGCGAGAAGTCTCAAATCAGTCCAATTGCCAGATTCATGGAGTCAGTGTCAGGTCGGGGGGCCATAACATCTGATGGAATCGTGGCAATCATGGAGAGTCTTCACAATCGCGGTTACAACGGTGAAGAGCTTATCAAGAAACTTGCGCAAGTCATCGCAAATCTTAAGCACTCGAATACTGATCGCTGCACTGATGAGGAAGGCATGTTTATGGACAGGCTCATTCTCAATGTGCTTGGAAACAAGACTGTGCTCACTAAGGTTGCGGTTAATTACTACGTATATGGTCATGCAGTAGAAACCATAGCGCAGTACCTGCAGCGATTAACAAGGGGATCACTAACGATGCCACAATCACGTGACAGAGTTAGATGGTGCATTAGTTTAATTGAGGCTAAGCTTTACCATGCAGCTATGAAGGAGTTAGAGCGTGATGAAAATGCAAAATTTGTCGCATAAATAAATTTTATCCGAAAAAGCTTGCAAAAAAATTATAGCCTGGTAAATTCTCTGTATGCTCGGAGCAAAAGCGAACTGAGCAGGCGATGAAGTACAAGATGACAGTGCTGATGAATCGGGGACATCGAAACCCTTGAGCCGGGTCTAATGGGGACGGCAACAACGCGACTTCAGCCATCGCCAAGAACAAACAAGCCCTGAGTTAATAGCTCGGGGCTTTTTGCATTTAGGGTCAGAAGCACAGCGGTTGTGCGTTCGGCTGTTAACCGAATGGTCGAAGGTTCGAATCCTTCCTGTCCCGCCAAATTCGCCGGTCTAGTTCAGTGGCAGAACGGCAGCCTTGTAAGCTGCGCGTCAGAGGTTCGATTCCTTTGCCCGGCACCACGACCTTTCTGAAAGCGTCCTATCACCAATCACCAGAACACATCCAGATACCCTTGCACATTCGTGGCGACGGGGTAGGGCGTTTTACAAAAAAGAAAAACCCAGCGCTTGGCTGGGCTTCGTGAAGATGGGTGGCAAGAGACTGCGCTAACAGCCTCTTGCCTGATTTGCTCATGCGTTTAGTCACGAACATGTGGGGGGGTAATCATTTTGATACTGATCGTACATACCTTAAGAACGCCGACAGCCTTTGACTGGCGCGGCATTGGTCGAAATGTGGGATTTGATACCCGCCGCGAAAAAATGATTTAAAACTGATTTTTTCGAACGGTATTTGATACTCGAATGATTGTTACTTGTGTGAGTTTTAACTGCATTTAAATCGTTTTTGATTTTCGTTTGAGCAGGCGGCTAGAAAAGTTGGCCGAACTCAATAACCTCATAAAAAATATGCATTACACCTGACAGCAAGAAGCTGCCTACGCTTTCCTAATCTATCCTGCTCGCTTAGCTTCCTGAGCTAGGCTGTCCGTGCTGCTCACTTCACTTCCTTCAGATGCCCCTTTTTTAGCCTCATGCAATGCTAATAGGCGTTCCTTTTCCTCCTTAGGCAAAAGAAGCAAGGTGGTATCGATGTCCTCGTCAGTTCCAGCCGAGGATAGAATGCCTCTGGCCCCTTCCTTGTGGATCAACCTAATCAAGGCTTCGGCATCTTCTTTACTAAGAGATTCATAGATCATTTGCCATGTAAATTTGAGAGGATCACTCACATCGCTTGGGCTATTTGTAGTCCATTCAACTTTATCTAGTCCAGTTGCTAACCACTCCAGACTTACTCTTTCTGCTTTGGCTATCGCTAGAGCGACTTTGAGTGCGGGTTCAGTGCCCTTATGTAGGTAGTTGTTAATTGTCGATGGAGGAAGATTCCAAGCTTGTGCTGCGCTTCTTACACTTCTATTGCCAATCAGGTTTTCAAGGCGCTGGCGAAAGCTTTCTTTTTCCTCACCCTCAATAGCAAATTTGTTTTCTTTTTGCTTGCTCATTTTCTTTACCACATAAGTTATTGAAATGTAGTGTCCTTTAGCCTCCCCACGGCTTGCGTGGCTATAAATACAAAAGAAAGAGCTATTTTTGCTTTACATGGGCTACATATGGATCAATACTTTTATCCAGACGGATAACCCGCAGGGCTTATCCGCACGGTTAACTTTGTAGGGTAATCGAATGATGGAAAGAAAAGAAGTATCCAGTGCTGACTGGCACCGTCTGGACATTGTGGCTGCGATCCACAAACAAGGCACTACCATGCGTGAGCTGTCTGTTCGTGCAGGTCTTAAGCCCGACACGCTTAAAAATGCGCTTAATCGCTCTTACCCAAAAGGTGAGCGAATTATTGCGAGTGCTCTAAATATAGAACCGGCCTGTATCTGGCCCAGTCGTTACATGATGCGTAAGGCGTCCTGATATGTTCGTTACGGTGAATGAGTTAATTGGCCTGCCGGGGTTGCCTGGTACGGTTCAGGGAGTGCGGTACACCCTGAATAAGTGTGCTGCTGGTTTACCGGAAATGATGCGCCGCCGCCAGGGTACGAAGGCCTACGAGTACAATGTTGATTGCTTGCCAGACGTCGCGCGTGAAGCTGTTCAGGCCCGCATGGCGCGTCAGCTGCTGGCACAGTCTGCTTCCCTTCCGGTAAAAGCGACCGCCAGAGGCGAACTGGTCACGGGAGCAGGTGGCGAAAAGGTACAGCGCGATCTGGCGCTTTACCGCAAGTGCCCGGCCCTGCAGGAGAAGAAACTGCGCGAGCTGACCGACAGCCAGAAAGCAGTCGGTGATGCGCGGATGGTGCTGGTTCAGGAGGTGTTACGCCTTATGGACAGCAGCGAAAACGGCGGTCTCAGCATGAAGCGCAAACAGGCGGTCGAGTTTATTGCCGACGCTTCCGTCGCCGGGACGCTGCCGGATTATGTGCAACGGGCCGCCGATATCGCCAACGCCCGCAAGGGTGCCACCCGCACCGGGGTCAGCGTGCCAACGCTTCAGCGCTGGCTGTCAGCCTGGATGGCGGCAGGTACGGTTGGTGAACGTATGGCGCTGCTGGCACCGGGTAAGGTCAGCAAAAAAGAGGTGTTCCAGTATTCATGGATGCCGGACTTTATGCGCTTCTGGCGCGATACCAACAAACCCACCGTCATGATGGCGTACGAGAAGTTTGCGAAGTGGTGGGTTGAACAGTACGGAGACAACGAGATCATGTTATCCATGCTACCGAAGGTAGATACAGTGCGCTATGCACTGGACAAGCTGCCCGTAGCCGAGCGCGAGCGCGGACGTGCAACCGGCTCCGATTACAAGAAGTATCTGCCGTTCGTGCGCCGCGACTGGTCTGTTATCCCGGTTAATGGCGTATGGGTCGGCGATGGCCACGGCATGAAGATGGAAGTGATTAACCCTGAGACGGGCAAGCCGTTCCGGCCTGAGATTACGCTGGTGATCGACGCCCGCACTCGCGTGGTGGTCGGCTGGAGTCTGGCCATGTCCGAGAGCCAGGTCGCCGTAGGCGATGCCATCCGTAACGCAGTGTCACGCTATGGCGTACCGCTGATGTATTACTCCGATAACGGTGGCGGTGAGAAAAACGCCGTATTTGATGCCGATATTACCGGTATTTTCTCCCGCCTCGGTATTGAGCACCCCACCGGTATTCCGGGTAATCCACAGGGGCGCGGTATTATCGAACGTCTTAACCAGGAAATACCGAAGCGTGCCGCGATGGCCTTTGGTTCCTGGGTGGGTAAATCTGGTGACCGGGAAGCGCAACGTAAGTACCGCAAGGCGGTGGATTCAGCGGTTAATGCCCTGGAGAAAGGGAAGCCCCTGAATGAGGTTCAGGCCTCAGCCATGCGTAAGGTGCCGACGATGGAGCAGCTGGTCGCTGAGATTGAGCGCCAGATAGAGCGGCATAATAATCGTCCACACAGCAGTCTGCCGGAGCGTAACAACGGACAACACTGGTCGCCGCTGGCCTACCGTAACCACGTTATTAAGCAGGAGCAGGAAGAAATTCAGTACCTCACCAGCTCTGAACTGCATGAAATGTTCAGACCTGAGCAGGTCTGTATAGCGCGACGCGGCGAAATAAAGTTGTTTAAAAATATCTATTTCAGCACGGAACTTGCCAGCGTCGAAGGCGAAGAGGTTCGCGTCTGCTTTGATATTCATGACCCCCACAGCGTTATCGTGCGGCGTATGGACGGCACCTGGATATGTGACGCCATCTGGAACGGCAACAAAGTCGATGCCTTCCCTAAAGCCCGTATCGAGCAGCTTAAAGAGAAGCGCGTCAAACGTAGCGTCAGGAACCTGGAAGACAAGGTGCGTCGCAAGCAGGAAGAGCTGCGGCCAGCGCTGGAACAGCGGCCTGAGATTGACGTTACGATGTTTGCCCCGCAACGGAATAACAGCGAGCCTGAAAAGGTTTATTTATTCGAATCGGAATTTGAAAGCGATTTAAAGAAAGCCAGTAATCATCAATAAGGTTATTTAAATGAACATCAAAGATAAATTAATCCACTTGCTGGAGGGGACTGGCTACACCCAAAAAAAGGTAGCCACTAAAACGGGGCTGAGTACTGCGGTTATTTCTCAGTATCTGAAAGGCGTCTATAACGGCAATATCAGTAACGTCGAGTCGGCTATCGCTGACTTTATCAGCCGCGAGGAAGAACGCGCCCGCCGCCGTGAAGTTAAAGAGTCCTTTGTTCAGACCCAACTGGCCGGGCTGGCGCTGGGTTTAATCAGCAACACCCATATGGACAGCGATATCGGCGTTATTTATGGCCCTGCAGGCATGGGTAAAACAATGGCGCTGAAGCGCTATGTGGAGATGAATAAGGGCGCGATCCTGATTGAGGCTGACCCCGGCTACACCGCCAAAGTGCTGCTACAGGAGCTGTGCGCCCGCCTCGGCGTGAAGAAGAACGGCAATATCCATGAGTTAAGCGAGGAGTGCATACAGGCGCTGACGGGCACCGGCTGGGTTGTCCTGGTGGATGAAGCCGAACTGCTTCCCTACCGTGCGTTGGAAGTACTACGCCGCATCCACGACCGTTCTGGCGTCGCCATCGTGCTGGCGGGCATGCCACGCCTGCTGATTAACCTCAAGGGGTCTCGCGGTGAATTCGCACAGCTTTACAGCCGTGTAGGTATGGCGCTGGACCTTGAGGTGCATAAGGGGAAATCTGAAATTGATGATTTTAATGCCATTTTAGCCAGCTTATTGCCCACACATGACGGCAGAAACGTTATCTCAGCTCAGGGGGTCGCAGAGGCCTTTCTGAAATATTCGAAAGGTAATTATCGTCGAATGTTCAAACTGGCGCGAGGCGTGGTTCGCGCTAGCGCTATCGGTAATCAAGGTATCAGTGTGAAGCTAATTGAAACCTATGCACAAATGCTAATTCATTAATAGAGGGTAAAAATATGGATAGAACAGCGATGTCAGCGGCCCGCTCCCGCGCAAAAATGCAAATCCAGACCCACGGTGGGCGTGTTACTGGGTGGCACCGTCACCTACCGGTAGTGTACGCCTTACCCCCGCTCAACGGCCCTGTGTGGCCCGTCAGTGAGGTTTTGGAAGTTTCAGACGGTGTTCGACAAATGACTCGGACATCCTATATCGGCGGCTGTACGGTTATCTGGAGTTGAATAAATGGCTGTAAAATTAATTTTGACGCTTTCAAGTAATAATAATGGCATTAATTTTAATGCTGAAATCGACAATGCAAATAAAAATGAAGATATAGAAGAAACGCTCATTCAATGTTTATTAGCAGCCTGTTTGGGTGAGTTAAATCGTTTAAAAAAAGAAAGTCATGATGGAGATAGTTAAATGGCGATAGTGATGAAAGTCTTTATTGAGCAGGATGATACTGGTGTTGGTACGCTTATTCAAGCTAGTGGTCCCTGCACCTCTTTATTGAGGAACAGGAGGCGGCACATGCCGCATTTATTCACCAGTCAATACTGACCGCGATGGAAACGATGAACGGGTTTAAACATATCGACACCAGCATTTGTGAAACAAAAGAAATCATTAAATCCACTACAGAAGGAAATAAAAATGTCCATTAATAATCAAACTGCGGTTGTTCCTGAAGGTTATATGAAAGACCGTAAAGGTCGCTTGGTGCCGATTGAGCAGGTTTCTGATTATGATCGTGAAATGGATGCCTTTGTCCGTTCTCGTGTTGCTGAAGCTAAAGCAGAGAGCCAGCGTATAGCCACCTTTAAACATAACTCATTTGGGGATTGTTATGCGTGGTTGGAATTATGTGCTGAGAAATTCGGGCGTAAGCTAGGTGGCGTCAAAGGCAACGTGACCTTCTCAAGTTTCGATGGAAGTCAGCAAATTAAGATAGCCGTACAAGATAGGCTGACATTTGGTCCTGAAGCTAGGTGGCGTCAAAGGCTGCAGGTTGCCAAGGATATGATAGATGACTGCCTAAAAGCTTGGTCTAAGGGCGCGGATGAGAAGCTACTGACGATTATTACTGATGCTTTCGATGTGGATAAGGAAGGCAAGCTGAATACGGGCCGTATTATTTCTTTACGCCAGCTTAATATTCAGGACGAACTCTGGCAGCAGGCGATGGAGGCGCTAAATAAAGCACTGGTCGTTTCCGTAACATCGACTTATATCAACTTCAAAGAGCAAGATGAAAACGGAAAGATGGTCAATATTCCTCTAGATATTGCTGGGGTATAAAAGATGAATATGAACGTCGAGAATGCCGCGCGTAATAACTATGGGCTGTATGCGGTTGGGGCGGGACGCGCAGAGCGTAACGGGGAATGGGGTAAGGCTGCTGAACTATGGCAATCCGCCCTGAGATATGCCCGCACCAGTCACTGTCGCCAGTGGGCTGAGACCCGTATCGCTTACTGTTCTAATGCTGCTGCACGCGGCTGGGGCGGGGTCAATGAAAGCTAAGGCTTTTAATCAGGCGCATGCGGTAGGAAGTCATTTTATATACCAGCCATGCAGAGCGCTCAGGGGCGGTTATCCGGTCAGAACCAGAGATAAAGCGCGGGATTTTAAATGTGGTTGTATTGTTGAAATAGATCGCGCTCCTTATTTTGTTAAAACAGAAACACTGACGCCTGCGGGCTGAATTTAAACCGAAATTAATCATCGTTTAATTATGGCGTAAACCGTCAGGGGACTGCTTACGCCTGAAACAAGGTAATTCATATGAAGATAGTTAATTCCGAATTCGCTGAATTTATTCAGGATTTAACGTCCTGGCATGAGCAAAAAGTCGCCGACCTGCAGCTCGTCCTGGCTAAACCTGATGCATCCATATCTTTAGGTAACGGGCTGCCAGATATTCAGGCCGGTAGCGAAAAAGCAAAGGGTGTTCGTATCGGTATTATTTTGGCATTGAGTGTATTAGGTGAACTGCCATTTTCATTTGATGAGGATGATGACGATGGCGATTACTAAACCGCAATGGACTGGTATCGAAAATACGCTTAAATCTGGTGCTCCTGTGCGCTTCCTGTATCAGGGGCATGAAATTGAAGTGATGAAAATCACCGTTCGCGAAACCAAAATGGCCTACATCGTCGCGGAGGGCGGCCATGCTCTGGTGGGTTTTCTGAAAAAGGATGATAAGGCTTATAACCCTCTTTCTGAGGTGTTTCTTCGCAAGAAACTGATTAACCCTCACGCGCGAATCACGCGGTCTATTGCTAAGGAGCGCGGCGGTAAGGCTTACCTTAAGCGCAAAGAGAACCGATATATGACGGAGAAAACGCTGGAGGTAACAGATACGTTCTTCCCTACGGCGCGGACGGTGGTAACACACTTTCGCAAAATAAAAGGGCTTGAGCTGGCTCCCGGTGGGTTCGTCAGCGCTGATGTAGTTAAGGGGGGCGATAGTGCTGCTTAGAGTCACCGAAGCAATTTACCCTCAGCCCGGCGAACGGCACGAGTATTGTCTTAATGATGGAAGTTCTGTCGTCGAGTGCCCGGCTCTGCCAGCCGTTTCGCGTTTGAGGTTCTACGACAACCGTAATCACCGGATTCTGAATAAAACAGTCCAGGCATCAATGAAGGCTGCTGTTAATCAGCACAAGAAAAGATGGGGTGGAAGTCATGGCCAGCGCTAATCCGTATGCTGAACACGTTAAAACCGCCCGCAGCCACCTGCGTCGTCTGGCGACGATCGAACGCCATTTGCTCGAAATGGCAGAGTGCTGGGGTGAGCTGGATACCTGGGTGATGTCACTGCTGGAAAGACAGTCGGAACAAATTGGTGAATTATCGAAAGAGCTGGACGGTTCAGTGGATGACTGGAAGCGCGGCACTGAATGGGAGGAAAGTTAATTATGGGTAAGGCTACTTATCTCGATGAACTAAATAAAGCGTGGCAGAAGGAATACCGTTTCCGCCGGAAACGTTGTCACTCCCCGTATAAAAATAGCGATAAAAACCGCTGGATTGAAGTCTGTAATGCGCATAATCGACGCGTTATGCGTAAAGCTCGCCGTTCGGTTGGTAAGTCCAATAAGCTTGGTTGCCGGAGAACGGTGCGAGGTATGTGCGCATTTCTCAATGAGATCCAGATGTGGTCGACAATATGCCGCCATAACCGCAAGGTGTCATCCGCTAAGGAGAACTGTCATGGGTAAAATGACGTTCGTGGTCGATTATCCTGATGGTCAGGAGCCACCAGTAAGCGCTGGTAGCGATATCTACGGTGGAACGTTGGTATCCGCGTCGTTTCATGATGCTATTGAGTCTGGGGATTATATCGCCTTCGTTCTTGAGTTATCTTCAGGGCGGATTGTTTTGGCTTGAGGCATGGCTTGAGGTTGCAGAGGATAATGGCTGGAAATTCCAGGAGATTACCCGAAGTTACGCTAAAATCGTCGTCCCTGAGGATCAGGTCTGTAGCGTAGAGAAACTGGTCAAAGTCAGTGTCCCTGTTTTATTCCAGATGGATGTTGTAGCGTCGAAAGCACCTAGAATAGTGGAAAATTTCCGTTAATAGCATAATGGCCTTCTTCGGAAGGCCTTTTTTTGAGGGGTTTTTATATGTCTGATGGATTAAAAACGTTTAGAAATTGTGCGATTGGGGGCGTTCTTTTCTCGACCGTGACATCTATGATTCGTGGGGCTTTTGTCGAAAATCAGTTAGAGAGAATTGCCAACGGCATAGAACTTATAGCCGGAGTTGCCGTGGTGTGTGTGATTGTCTGGTTATACTCGCTAAAGTATCAATACCCTGAATTTTTCAGGAAAGCGGATAAAGCTCCTCGCTCGCACCTGACGCCCCCGAAACGTGAGCCGGAGCAGAAAACCCTATCAGCCGTTGAAAAGGCAGAAAATGCAGAGCTATGGGGCGGTAAAAAGTGATTCTGTTTAATTGACGCCATGCTGTTTTTGTGATCCAATCAAATTGTTAAAACTGTTCACCACAATTTGAAACTGGCTCAAGCCCCGCCCTGTGCGGGGTTTTTTCGTTTGAATCCCCGGAGAATTTCCCATGACCAACTATGCCAAACTCGGCGAGTACACCGCCTATAAAAAACAGGCTCAGGACGCGGCAGATCGTCGTCGCCTCAGTCTTGCCATGCTGGAACGTAAAGCCGGTGATTTGAAAAACCTGTGTGCTGTGACTATTGATGTGCCGGAATTGACCGCTCTGCAGCAGGATGCCGTCAGGGCTGAAGAGGAGATGCGGGCCGCAGTCGAGGCGGCTAATCAGGCTGCACCACTGTGCGGTGAGCACAAGATTGATCTCAAGCTTCTTATGGACATCTGAATCGGTTACGGGATACCAATGAAAGCAAATCTGATCCGCATTATTCACACAGGCAAATCATCCCTCGGCTGGGACGATGACACTTATCGCGATGTGCTGGCCCGCCAGACCGGCAAACGTTCGGCGCGTGACTGTACCACCGCCGAACTTGAAAAAGTGGTGCTGTACATGCGCACTCAGGGCTTTGCGCCGTCTTCCCGTGGTCGCCGTCCCCGCGTGGCGACGGGTCGTAAAGCTATGCTGGGTAAGATTGAGGCCATGCTGGCGGAGGCTGGCCGTCCGTGGGGTTATCTCGATGGTATTGTGGAGCGCATGCTGGGCGAGGCGAAGCCGGTAGAGTGGCTGAATGACGATCAGGTGCGTAAGCTGATGCAAATGCTGATTGTTGACGCGAAGCGTCACGGGAGGCTGTAATATGCGCGAGTTTGACCTTGAATCTCTCGAAGCGCTGTTGCCGGATACCGCCCGCCAGATAGCCGATGTGATT